>NZ_AICU01000087.1:0-17874 GCF_000257865.1 Streptococcus mitis SK575
TTTTATTTTTTGCAGAAATGGAAGAGGAATAGTATGGAAAATTTTGGAGCAGTTTTAAAGGATATTCGTATTTCAAAAAATTTTCGTCTTAAAGATTTGGCTTGTGATAAGATTAGTGAGTCAACTATTTCTCGTTTCGAAAATGGGATTACAAAATTATCTATTGATCATTTTTACATGTTATTAAATCGCCTGGGGATATCATTTTCGGAATTTGAAGAATTAGTTCATTGCTATTATTCTAAAAAAGAATGTTTTTTTGAAGAACTAGAACATGCTGTAAACTCTTCAGATATCATTTTGTTACAAGAACTAATAAAGAAAATAGAACTAAAACAAAAGCAGGAAAAAAGTTTATGCAATTGTCACATAAAGTTGATTGCTGAACAACAGATTAATCGCCTTGCAAACCTTCCTTACAATGCATCTAAATGTAATGAGTTAATAAAGTATTTGCTTTCTGTAGATAATTGGATGGAGTATGAACTGAAAATTTTCTATAATTCGGTGTTTTTTATGAACACTAAAACCATAAGTTTACTATATAGAGCGGTAATCAAGAAAACACGACATTTTTTAAAAACAGATATGGGAACACATAGAGTAATTCCTTTATATTTATTTAATTTAGAATTATTATTAAAAAATAATTTGTTAGATAGCGCTCAATTTTTTATAGATGATTTAGAAAATTTACTGACCAGACAAGGATATTATTTTGAAAAGACTTATTTGCTTTTTTTAAAAGGTATTTATCTTATAAAAACGAATCAAGTAGAGTTAGGTAAAAAAGAATGTTCCAAAGCTATGAGAATATGTAAGGAATATAATGATAGTGTCACAATAGAGAAATTAAACAAGACCTTTAAATCAGATTTAAAAGGATTTGTTTTTTAAATAAAGTTAGACAGAAAATGAGATAAAAGAAAAAAGGATAGCCTCTCTGTGATGAGATGTTATCCTTTTTGATTATGAAACTATTGCAAATTAACCTTGTTTCTCAAGATATAGTAGGTTCCGAGATAAAAGATAGCTATGAAAATGAGTTCTTCAACAATACCTATGCTTGTTCCCATATAGAAATTATCATTAAATCCTGCAAGTGAATTGACATAGAAGTTAGCACTGGTATTGAAGAAGACTTCAATAAATCCAATGACGATTAGGATTCCAATGTAGGCTACAATAGCGAGTGCTGTACGGTATTCATTGAACAGTTGTCCAATAGAAATGGCCAAGTAAATGCAGAGGATTCCTGAGATTGTACTAAGCAGGAAGGATACCCCCATAAGAGAGAGTTGAGGAAGGTATGTTCCTACAAGTGGAATCAACTCAGAATTTGATATCCATTCTGGAACCGTTATAGTCACAATAATAACAGCACTTAGAGCCAGTACAGCCGAGCTAAGGATAGACCAGATGAAGGCTCCGACTAATTTAGCAGTGATGATATAGTGCTCAGAAACTGGCAAGGTCAAAGTCAGATAGCCTTGTCGGTCATATACACTACCTTTGAAGCGTTTAATGATTAAGAAAAGAGTTGAAATCCCCAGTGTAATTATCAAGCCACCGAAGACGAGAGCCAGAAAGATAAATAGGAAAGGTTGGCTATCTTTGAAAGATACATAAGAATAGTAGTGTCCTTGCATTCCTATGGGGACGGAAAGGACTAGCACGGCAGCGTAAAGGGCTAAATACCACTTGTTAACATTTTTAAATTCGTAGCGAACTAAATTCCAAAACATAATAATCTCCTTTGCTTAGGCCTTAAATTCCTGACGGAAGAGTTGGTCAATGGATTCACCTGACTCATAGCGAATATCATCTACATTTCCTTGACGAACGACTTTTCCGTCTTTGAGGAAGACAATTTCATCCAAGATTGGCTCAATATCAGAAATCAAGTGGGTAGAAATCAAAACGGTAGAAGTTGGGGAGTAGTTGTTGATAATGGTATTGAGGATATACTCACGGGCTGCTGGATCCACTCCACCAATGGGTTCGTCCAGAACGTAGAGACGAGCATCACGGCTCATAACCAAAATCAGTTGGACCTTTTCCTTGTTCCCTTTTGATAGTTTCTTGAGACGACTATTTTCATCAATGCCCAGGTCTGCAAGTAGATGATGGGCGCGTTCCAGATTGAAATCTTTATAGAAGGTCTTGAAGTAGGTTAGGGCTTCCTTGACCTTCATTTGCTCATTGAGATAGGTCGTATCTGGCAAATAAGCTACGATAGCCTTGGTTGCTGGGCTTGGGTCCATATCGTTGATAAGGACGCGTCCTTGATCTGGCTGCAAGAGGCCATTGATGAGTTTAATCAGGGTTGTTTTTCCTGAGCCATTTGGCCCAAGAAGACCGACAATTTTTCCAGCTGGAATGTCAAGAGAAACATTTTCAAGGGCTGGTGTTGCTCCATATGATTTGGATACATTTTCAAATGCTAGTAATGACATAGGCTTAAACTCCTTTAATATAATCGCCGACTACGCCTGGTAGTTCTTCTTTTTCATAGCCAAAATGGGTCATGGAGGAAACGAAGTGTTCCAATTCTTCTTCTGATAATTGTTTACGCGATTGAGCGATTAGCTCCTTATCCTCAGTCACAAATCGTCCAGTTGTGCGCTTGCTGTAGACAAATCCTTCTCGTTCGAGGTCTGATAAGGCTCTTTGGATGGTGTTTGGATTGACACCCGCCTCGCTCGCCAGCTCTCTCACGGTTGGAAGTTGTTGATTGGGTTCCAGTGTATGGGAAACAATCTGAAGCTTGATTTTCTCCATAATCTGTAAATAAATGGGTTTTTTGTTGTCAAATGTCCAGGACATCTTGGTCTCCTTTCTTTTATCCTCTTGTCTTAATTAAATAATACAACAAAACAAAAAACTTGTCAAGCAAAAAGAAGAATTGTTTTGGGAATCGTTTAAAAAATGGTATAATGAAAAGAAAACGATAAGGAGGGAAAGGATGCGTTGTCCAAAATGTGGGGCTACCAAGTCAAGTGTTATCGATAGTCGCCAAGCAGAAGAAGGGAACACTATTCGTAGAAGACGTGAGTGCGATGAATGCCAACACCGTTTTACAACCTACGAACGAGTAGAAGAAAGAACCTTAGTGGTTGTTAAAAAAGATGGCACACGGGAACAATTCTCTAGAGATAAAATCTTTAATGGGATTATCCGCTCAGCCCAGAAACGTCCTGTGTCAAGTGATGAAATCAACATGGTAGTCAATCGTATCGAACAGAAACTCCGTGGTCGAAATGAAAATGAAATTCAAAGTGAGGACATTGGTTCACTCGTCATGGAGGAGTTGGCTGAATTGGACGAGATTACCTATGTACGTTTTGCCAGTGTCTATCGTAGTTTTAAGGATGTGAGTGAGTTAGAGAGCTTGCTCCAACAAATCACCCAGTCCTCTAAAAAGAAAAAGGAAAGATAAATGAAGCCAATTGACCGTTTTTCTTATCTAAAGAATAATCGGGTGTCGCAAGATACCTCATCTCTGGTACAGTGCTACCTCCCGATTATCGGTCAGGAGGCACTGAGCCTTTATCTTTATACGATTAGTTTTTGGGATAATGGCAGAAAGGAATACCTCTTTTCAAGCATTCTCAATCATCTCAATTTTGGGATGGACAGACTTTTAAAATCCTTGAAAATCCTATCTGCTTTTAATCTCTTGACCCTCTATCAAAAGGGTGATACCTATCAGATAGTTATCCATGCTCCTCTTTCAAGTCAGGATTTCTTGGAACATCCTGTTTATCGTAGACTCTTGGAGAAAAAAATTGGCGATGCCGCTGTGGAGGATTTGAGAGTTGAGAGTGCTGAGGGAGAAGAAATACCTGTCTCACTCAATCAAGTCTTTCCAGATTTGGCAGAGCTGGGAAGTCAAGAAGACCTTGGTCTCAAGAAGAAAGTGGCCAACGATTTTGACTTGGATCATTTTCGTCAGCTGATGGCTCGAGATGGACTTCGCTTTTCGGATGAACAGTCCGATGTCTTAAACCTTTTTGCCATCGCTGAGGAGAAGAAATGGACTTGGTTTGAAACTTATCAATTGGCCAAGTCAACAGCTGTTTTCCAGGTTATTTCAACAAAACGCATGCGGGAAAAAATCGCTCAAAAACCGATTTCCTCTGACTTTAGTCCTAAGGAAGCAACCATTATCAAGGAAGCCAAAAGTAAAACGGCCCTGCAGTTCTTGGCAGAAATCAAGCAAACACGTAAGGGAACCATTACCCAAACAGAAAGAGAACTCTTGCAACAGATGGCTGGCTTGGGCTTGCTGGACGAAGTCATCAATATCATTCTCTTATTGACCTTTAACAAGGTAGATTCGGCAAATATCAATGAGAAATATGCCATGAAGGTAGCCAATGACTATGCCTATCAAAAAATTCATTCGGCAGAAGAGGCAGTTCTTCGCATTCGTGAGCGAGGGCAGAAAAGTCAGGCTCAAAAGACTAGTAAACCGAGTCCTACCAAGTCCAATGTACCCAAGTGGAGCAATCCAGATTATAAGAATGAAACCAGCGAGGAAACTCGTCTGGAACTAGAACGTAAGAAACAAGAACTATTAGCTCGATTAGAAAAAGGAGGAGATTAGATGGAAAGTGTCGGAGACGTACTCAAACGTCAACCTAGCCGTTTTCATTATCAAGATTTGGTCCAGAAAATCATGAAGGACCCTGATGTTGCGGCCTTTATCCAGCAAGAATCCTTGACTCCAGAGGAATTAAATCGCAGTATCTCCAAGTTTAATCAATACATCACCGAGAGAGACAAGTTTCTTCGTGGTGATACGGATTATATTGCCAAAGGCTACAAGCCTATTTTGGTTATGAATCATGGCTATGCGGATGTTTCTTATGAAGAAACTCCCGAACTAATCGCAGCTGAAAAAGAAGCGGCTATTAAGAACCGTCTCAAGTTAATCAATCTGCCAGCCAGTCTCAAGCAAGCTAGTTTAGCTCAAGTTGACTTGGATGATTTGGGTCGTTTGCCAGTTTTTGAAAAGTTATTAGCCTTCGTGGAGCAATATCCAGCTATTCGAAAAGGTCTTTACCTATATGGAGATTTTGGTGTGGGCAAAAGTTTCATGGTGGCTGCCTTAGCCCATGATTTATCAGAAAAACGTGGTGTTTCATCAACTCTCCTCCACTATCCTAGCTTTGTCATTGATGTCAAAAATGCTATCGGTGATGGTAATGTCAAGACTTTGGTAGATGAGATAAAACTGTCTGAAGTCCTGATTTTAGATGATATTGGTGCCGAGCAATCAACAGCTTGGGTACGTGATGAAATCCTGCAAGTCATTCTTCAATATCGGATGCAGGAAAATTTACCGACCTTTTTCACCTCCAACTTCAACTTTGAAGAATTGGAACAGCATTTCGCTAAAGGGAAACATGGAAATGACGAAACCTGGGAAGCCAGACGCGTCATGGAGCGCATCCGTTATTTGGCTGAGGAGACTCGTTTAGAAGGAGTAAACCGTCGATGACAGAAACAATCAAATTAATGAAGGCTCACACTTCAGTGCGCAGATTTAAGGAGCAAGCCCTTCCTCAGGAAGACTTGACTGAAATCCTGACAGCGGCTCAAATGGCTTCGTCTTGGAAGAATTTTCAATCCTACTCTGTGATTGTGGTACGAAGTCAAGAGAAGAAAGATGCTCTGTATGAATTGGTACCTCAAGAAGCCATTCGCCAGTCAGCTGTTTTCCTTCTCTTTGTCGGAGATTTGAACCGAGCAGAAAAGGGAGCACGACTCCATACGGATACCTTCCAACCTCAAGGTGTAGAAGGTCTCTTGATTAGTTCGGTCGATGCGGCTCTTGCTGGACAAAATGCCCTGCTTGCAGCTGAGAGCTTGGGCTATGGTGGTGTCATTATTGGCTTGGTGCGTTACAAGTCAGAAGAAGTGGCAGAGCTTTTTAACCTGCCTGACTACACCTATCCTGTCTTTGGGATGGCACTGGGTGTGCCAAATCAACATCATGATGTGAAACCAAGACTGCCACTAGAGAATGTTATCTTTGAGGAAGAATACCGAGAACAGTCAACTGATGCAATTCAAGCTTATGACCGTGTACAGGCTGACTATGCTGGAGCGCGTGCGACTACAAGCTGGAGTCAGCGTCTAGCAGAACAGTTTGGTCAAGCAGAACCAAGCTCAACTAGAAAAAATCTTGAACAGAAGAAGTTATTGTAGAAAGTGAGAAATTATGGCCCTACCAACTATTGCCATTGTAGGACGTCCCAATGTCGGGAAATCAACCCTATTTAATCGGATCGCTGGTGAGCGAATCTCCATTGTAGAAGATGTCGAAGGAGTGACACGTGACCGTATCTATGCAACGGGTGAGTGGCTCAATCGTTCCTTTAGCATGATTGATACGGGAGGAATCGATGATGTCGATGCTCCTTTCATGGAACAAATCAAGCACCAGGCAGAAATTGCCATGGAAGAAGCAGATGTTATCGTCTTTGTCGTGTCCGGTAAGGAAGGAATTACTGATGCAGATGAATACGTAGCCCGTAAGCTTTATAAGACCCACAAACCAGTTATCCTCGCAGTTAACAAGGTGGACAACCCTGAAATGCGAAATGATATCTATGATTTCTATGCCCTCGGTTTGGGTGAACCACTGCCAATCTCATCTGTCCATGGTATCGGTACAGGGGATGTGCTAGATGCCATCGTAGAAAATCTTCCAAATGAATATGAAGAAGAAAATCCAGATGTGATTAAGTTTAGTCTGATTGGTCGTCCAAACGTTGGAAAATCAAGCTTGATCAATGCTATCTTGGGAGAAGATCGTGTCATTGCTAGTCCAGTTGCTGGAACAACTCGTGACGCTATTGATACCCACTTTACAGATACAGATGGTCAAGAGTTTACCATGATTGATACGGCTGGTATGCGTAAGTCTGGTAAGGTTTATGAAAATACCGAGAAATACTCTGTCATGCGTGCCATGCGTGCTATTGACCGTTCAGATGTGGTCTTAATGGTCATCAATGCGGAAGAAGGCATTCGTGAATACGACAAGCGTATCGCAGGATTTGCCCATGAAGCTGGTAAAGGGATGATTATCGTGGTCAACAAGTGGGATACACTTGAAAAAGACAACCATACTATGAAAAATTGGGAAGAAGATATCCGTGAGCAGTTCCAATACCTGCCTTACGCACCGATTATCTTTGTATCAGCCTTGACCAAGCAACGTCTCCACAAACTTCCTGAGATGATTAAGCAAATCAGTGAAAGTCAAAACACACGTATTCCATCAGCTGTCTTGAACGATGTGATTATGGATGCCATTGCCATCAACCCAACACCGACAGACAAAGGAAAACGTCTCAAGATTTTCTATGCGACCCAAGTGGCAACCAAGCCACCAACCTTTGTCATCTTTGTCAATGAAGAAGAACTTATGCACTTTTCTTACCTGCGTTTCTTGGAAAATCAAATCCGTAAGGCCTTTGTCTTTGAAGGAACACCAATCCATCTCATCGCAAGAAAACGTAAATAAAAAAGTAGAATCTGGAATGACATTTCCAGATTTTTTTGATAGAATAAAGGTGAAGAAAACGCTATCAAATAGAGGGGGCTGGTGATGAAACATTTGTTTAAATTGATAATCCTATTTCCCTGGTTTTACTTTTTCAGCTGGATTGAAAAGGCCAATAGAGATAGTAAATTTTTCCCAATTTTTTACTATTTTTACTGGTTTTACATCCCCCTCTATGCTCTTTTTAGCCTTGCTTGGACAGTTATTTCAGTTCTGTTTTTCAATATCGTCTTGAGAAATGTGACAGATATCAAGTTATGGGGCATTTGGTTTCTTTTTATTCTGCTAGCTATTGGTCTGAATAGGTTAACTTATTTCTGTTTCAAAAAAATGCTTGGCTTGAGACGAGAACTAGGGAAGTCAAAAGGTGGAAGGCATTGATTTATATTGGTAATAACATTTAATAGAACGAAACTAAATAAAACAATTTTAAAGAGGAGGTGTCGATGATGAAACTGTCGTTTAATTGGTTTCATTTGATACTCTTATTTCCTTGTTTATATTTTTTCTATTGGATAGACAATGCTGACAGAAACAGTAAAATTTTCCCCATCTTCTACTATTTTTACTGGATTTATATTTCTCTTTTAGCTCTGTTTAGCTTGGATATGACAATTTTTTCATTCTTATTTTTCCCTTTTGTTCTAAATCATGAATCAGATGCTAGTGCTTGGGGTGTTTGGTTGCTTTTGATAGTCTTATCTCTAGGCAGTGACTGGTTAGACTATATCTTTTTCAAAAACATGTTTCGCTTGAGACGGGAACTAGGACAATCTAAAGGCGAAAGGCATTGATTTATATCGGTTTTTATTTATAGGAGGTAGCTTATGGCACATCTAAAATCATTTATTATACGCTATTCTAAGGTCTATATTGGTTTAGTTCTGTTGATCTGGCTTGCTTTCTTCTTTCTTCCTTGGGGGAGTCCGATTCTGGGGGGAAAGATTGACCTCTTCAGTATACAGAAAGTCTTGCTAGTTTTTGGTATTCTGTCTATTTTGATGGCCTTGCTGTCCAAGAAAGTCAGTCTCTTTGTTTTTGGATTGATCTGCTGTTTTTCTCTTTGGATTAATCTGTTTATCCTATTTGCGATTTTGCCGATTTTTGGCAATTAAAGTATCATAAAAATCAGAGAGGTTAGCTTGGAAACTAGCCTCTTTTTCCTTTTCAAAATGGGGATTCTTCCTTGAAAATAATCAGTAATTGTGCTAAAATTAAAAGAACATTCTAAAATATTCGGAATTTAAAGTAAGGAAAAACATGGCTAATATTTTAAAAACAATTATCGAAAATGATAAAGGAGAAATCCGTCGTCTGGAAAAGATGGCTGACAAGGTTTTCAAATACGAAGACCAAATGGCTGCTTTGACAGATGACCAACTAAAAGCAAAAACAGTTGAATTTAAAGAACGTTATCAAAATGGAGAATCACTGGATTCACTGCTTTATGAAGCATTTGCGGTTGTCCGTGAGGGTGCCAAACGTGTCCTAGGTCTCTTTCCATATAAGGTTCAGGTCATGGGAGGGATCGTTCTTCACCATGGTGACGTGCCAGAGATGCGTACAGGGGAAGGGAAAACCTTGACTGCGACCATGCCCGTATACCTCAATGCCCTTTCAGGTAAAGGGGTCCACGTAGTTACGGTCAATGAATACCTATCAGAACGTGACGCGACTGAAATGGGTGAATTGTACTCATGGCTTGGTTTGTCAGTAGGGATTAACTTGGCTGCCAAATCTCCAATGGAGAAAAAAGAAGCCTATGAGTGTGATATTACATATTCAACTAACTCAGAAATCGGATTTGACTACCTTCGTGATAACATGGTCGTTCGCGCTGAAAACATGGTACAACGTCCACTTAACTATGCCTTGGTCGATGAGGTTGACTCAATCTTGATTGACGAGGCCCGTACACCTTTGATCGTATCAGGTGCTAATGCGGTTGAAACTAGTCAGCTCTACCACATGGCAGACCACTATGTAAAATCGTTGGACAAAGACGACTACATCATCGATGTGCAGTCTAAGACTATTGGTTTGTCTGATTCAGGGATTGACAAGGCTGAAAGCTACTTCAAACTTGAAAATCTCTATGACATCGAAAATGTAGCTCTGACTCACTTTATCGATAATGCCCTTCGTGCCAACTACATCATGCTTCTCGATATTGACTATGTGGTGAGCGAAGAACAAGAAATCTTGATCGTTGACCAATTTACAGGTCGTACCATGGAAGGTCGTCGTTATTCTGATGGATTGCACCAAGCTATTGAAGCTAAAGAAGGTGTGCCAATTCAGGATGAAACCAAGACATCTGCCTCAATCACTTACCAAAACCTTTTCCGTATGTACAAGAAATTGTCTGGTATGACAGGTACAGGTAAGACTGAGGAAGAAGAATTCCGTGAAATTTACAACATTCGTGTTATTCCAATCCCAACAAACCGTCCTGTTCAACGTATTGACCACTCAGACCTTCTTTATGCAAGTATCGAGGCTAAGTTTAAGGCGGTTGTCGAAGACGTTAAGGCTCGTTACCAAAAAGGTCAACCTGTCTTGGTTGGTACAGTAGCGGTTGAAACCAGTGACTACATTTCTAAGAAATTGGTCGCAGCTGGCGTACCTCACGAAGTCTTGAATGCCAAAAACCACTATAAAGAAGCTCAAATCATCATGAATGCTGGTCAACGTGGTGCCGTTACTATCGCAACCAACATGGCCGGTCGTGGTACCGACATCAAGCTTGGTGAAGGGGTTCGTGAACTTGGAGGACTTTGTGTTATTGGTACAGAGCGTCATGAAAGCCGTCGTATCGATAATCAGCTTCGTGGACGTTCAGGTCGTCAAGGAGACCCAGGTGAGTCACAATTCTACCTATCTCTTGAAGATGACTTGATGAAACGTTTTGGTTCTGAACGCTTGAAGGGAATTTTTGAACGCTTGAACATGTCTGAAGAGGCGATTGAGTCTCGTATGTTGACACGTCAGGTTGAGGCAGCGCAAAAACGTGTTGAAGGAAATAACTACGATACCCGTAAACAAGTCCTTCAATATGACGATGTCATGCGTGAACAACGTGAGATTATCTACGCTCAACGTTACGACGTCATCACTGCAGATCGTGACTTGGCGCCTGAAATTCAGGCAATGATCAAACGCACGATTGGTCGTGTCGTTGATGGTCATGCGCGTGCCAAACAAGATGAAAAACTAGAGGCAATTTTGAACTTTGCTAAGTATAACTTGCTTCCAGAAGATTCTATTACGATGGAAGATTTGTCTGGCTTGTCTGATAAGGCTATCAAGGAAGAGCTTTTCCAACGTGCCTTGCAGGTTTACGATAGTCAGGTTTCAAAACTACGCGATGAAGAAGCAGTCAAGGAATTCCAAAAAGTCTTGATTCTACGAGTGGTAGATAACAAGTGGACAGATCATATCGATGCCCTTGATCAATTGCGTAATGCGGTTGGACTTCGTGGCTATGCTCAGAACAACCCAGTTGTTGAGTATCAGGCAGAAGGTTTCCGTATGTTTAATGACATGATTGGTTCGATTGAGTTTGATGTGACACGCTTGATGATGAAAGCACAAATTCATGAACAAGAAAGACCACAAGCAGAACACCATATCAGTACAACAGCGACCCGCAATATCGCTGCTCACCAAGCAAATATACCAGAAGATTTGGATTTGAGTCAGATTGGACGGAATGAACTTTGCCCATGTGGTTCTGGTAAGAAGTTTAAAAACTGTCACGGTAAAAGACAATAAAATGAGATAGTTTAGAGGCGGATACCTTGTGAAAAGTAAATTTTTACTTGGTATCCGTTTGATTTATAAGGAGATGAGTTATGGTATTTACAGCAAAAAGTCCTAAAATTAATATTGAAGAAGTTCGTGCCTTATCAAAATTAGAAGGCCAAGCTTTGGAGAGAAAATCACAGCGCGATAGAGAGCTAGAAGCCATTATACGTGGAGAAGACCAGCGAATTCTCTTGGTAATTGGGCCATGCTCATCTGACAATGAAGAAGCTGTCCTTGAGTACGCTAAACGTTTGGCAGCTTTACAAGAAGAAGTAGCAGACCGTATCTTTATGGTTATGCGTGTTTACACTGCCAAACCCCGTACCAACGGAGATGGCTATAAGGGCTTGATTCACCAGCCTAACGCAACAGAAGCGCCTAGTCTTATAAATGGAATCAAAGCCGTTCGACATCTTCATTATCGTGTTATTACAGAAACAGGTATGACGACAGCTGACGAAATGCTTTATCCTGAAAATCTTCCGCTAGTGGATGATTTGATTTCTTACATGGCGGTTGGTGCTCGTTCGGTTGAAGACCAGCAACACCGCTTTGTGGCAAGTGGGGCAGATTTTGCGACTGGTTTTAAAAATCCAACTTCTGGAAATCTCAATGTTATGTTTAATGGGATTTATGCTGCTCAAAACAAACAAAGCTTCCTTTTCCTAGGAAAAGAAGTGGAAACAACTGGTAACCCGCTTTCACATGCCATTCTTCGTGGAGCGATCAATGAGTATGGTAAGAATATTCCTAACTACTACTATGATAATTTGATGGATACCATTGCCCAGTATGAGAAAATGGGCTTGGAAAATCCGTTTATCATTGTGGACACCAATCATGACAATTCTGGTAAGCAACATATGGACCAAATTCGAATTGTCCGCCAGACCTTGATTAACCGTGATTGGAATGAAAAAATCAAGCAGTATGTTCGTGGCTTTATGATTGAGTCTTATCTAGAAGACGGTCGTCAGAACGAACCAGAAGTATTTGGTAAGTCTATAACAGACCCTTGCCTTGGCTGGGAAAATACGGAAGTCCTTGTCAGAGAAATCTACCAAACGTTAGGAGAATAAGATGGCATTTATTGAAAAAGATCAAGAAATCGATATTGAAGCAATCAAGGCAGAAACCCAATTGTCTGCGGAAGCCTTGCGACTAAAGGAGCGCCGTGATAGAGAATTGGCAGACATCATTTCAGGAGAAGATGACCGTATCCTTTTGGTGATTGGTCCTTGCTCTTCTGACAATGAGGAGGCTGTCTTGGAATATGCCCGCCGTTTATCAGCCTTGCAGAAGAAGGTAGCGGACAAGATTTTCATGGTTATGCGTGTTTATACAGCTAAACCTCGTACAAACGGAGACGGCTATAAAGGCTTGGTACACCAACCAGATACTTCAAAAGCTCCAAGTTTGATTAACGGCTTGCAGGCTGTGCGCCAGTTGCACTACCGCGTGATTACAGAGACTGGTTTGACAACGGCAGATGAGATGCTTTATCCGTCAAATCTGGTCTTGGTGGATGACTTGGTCAGCTACCATGCTGTAGGAGCTCGTTCTGTGGAAGACCAAGAGCACCGCTTTGTAGCCTCAGGGATTGATGCACCAGTCGGGATGAAAAATCCAACCTCAGGAAACCTTGGAGTCATGTTTAACGGTATCTATGCCGCTCAGAACAAACAGACCTTCCTCTTCCATGGCCAAGAAGTTGAAACTTCAGGAAATCCCTTGGCTCACGTCATCCTTCGTGGAGCAGTTAATGAATATGGGAAAAATGAGCCTAACTTTTACTATGAAACCCTGCTAAATGCCATTGAACGCTATGAGACAATGGGACTTGAAAATCCTTTTATCCTCATCGACACCAACCATGATAATTCAGGCAAGCAATATATGGAGCAAATTCGGATTGTTCGCCAGACCTTGCAAAATCGTGATTGGAATGAGAAGATTAAAAAGGCAGTTCGAGGCTTTATGATTGAATCTTACCTAGCAGATGGTCGTCAAAACCAACCAGAGGTCTTTGGTTGCTCGATTACCGATCCTTGTCTAGGTTGGGAAAATACAGAGGCCTTGGTAGAAGAAATTTATGCTACCTTGACAAAATAAGTGAAAAGGATGGAGTTGGGGAATCTCAACTCCTTTTGACGAGAATGATAGTTGGACATGGAATTGACATCGAAGAATTGGCTTCGATAGAAAGCGCAGTTACACGACATGAAGGATTTGCTAAGCGCGTGCTGACAGCTAAGGAAATGGAGCGGTTTAACAGTCTTAAAGGGCGCAGGCAAATAGAATTTTTAGCTGGTCGCTGGTCGGCTAAGGAGGCCTTTTCCAAGGCCATGGGAACGGGTATTGGCAAGCTCGGTTTTCAGGATTTGGAAATCTTGAACAATGAACGCGGGGCGCCTTATTTTAGTCAGGCACCATTTTCAGGAAAGATTTGGCTATCTATCAGCCATACCGATCAGTTTGTGACAGCTAGTGTCATTTTGGAGGAAAATCATGAAAGCTAGTCCACATAGACCAACCAAGGCTCTGATTCATCTGGGAGCTATTCGACAAAATATTCAGCAAATGGGGGCTCATATCCCTGAAGGAACGCTCAAATTTGCAGTAGTCAAGGCTAATGCCTATGGGCATGGGGCTGTTGCTGTTGCGACGGCTATTCAAGATGATGTTGATGGCTTTTGCGTTTCGAATATTGATGAAGCCATTGAACTCAGACAGGCTGGACTCAGCAAACGAATCCTCATTTTAGGAGTTTCTGAAATCGAAGCTGTTTCTCTTGCTAAAGAATACGATATCACCTTGACTGTGGCTGGACTGGAGTGGATTCAAGCACTCTTAGATAAGGAAGCGGACTTAACTGGATTGACAGTCCACCTTAAGATTGACTCAGGCATGGGACGGATTGGTTTTAGAGAGGTTCGTGAGGTTGAGCAGGTTCAAGCTTTGCTCCAACAACACGGTGCTTATGTTGAAGGGATTTTTACCCACTTTGCTACTGCTGATGAAGAATCAGATGACTACTTTAATGTCCAGTTAGAACGGTTTAAAGATATTTTGGCTAGTATGAAGGAAGTCCCAGAGCTGATCCATGCCAGCAATTCGGCAACGACTCTTTGGCATGCAGAGACTATTTTCAATGCGGTTCGCATGGGAGATGCCATGTATGGTCTCAACCCAAGTGGAGAGGTCTTGGACTTGCCCTATGACTTGAAACCAGCCTTGACCTTGGAATCTGCTCTGGTTCATGTCAAGACAGTTTCAGCTGGAGCTTGCATGGGCTACGGAGCGACCTATCAGGCGGATAGCGAGCAAGTCATCGCGACCGTGCCAATCGGCTATGCGGATGGTTGGACACGTGACATGCAGAATTTTTCTGTCTTGGTAGATGGTCAAGCTTGCCCAATCGTCGGGCGGGTTTCTATGGACCAAATCACCATTCGTCTGCCTAAGATTTATCCGCTAGGAACAAAAGTAACCTTGATTGGGTCCAACGGGGACAAGGAGATCACAGCTACTCAGGTAGCGGCCTACCGCGGGACTATTAACTATGAGGTAGTTTGTCTCCTCAGCGACCGCATTCCGAGAGAATATTATTAAAAAGAAAGGAGTGGAGCATGAATCTACATCAACCCTTGCATGTCTTACCTGGTGTGGGACCAAAGTCAGCAGAAAAATACGCCAAACTAGGAATTGAAAACTTGCAAGACCTATTGCTCTACTTTCCTTTCCGTTATGAAGACTTTAAAACCAAGCAAGTGCTGGAACTGGAAGACGGTGAAAAGGCGGTTCTCTCTGGTCAAGTCGTGACTCCTGCTAGTGTCCAGTATTATGGTTTTAAGCGTAATCGCCTGCGCTTTAGTCTTAAGCAGGGAGAAGTTGTTTTTGCGGTGAATTTCTTTAACCAGCCCTATCTAGCAGACAAGATAGAGTTGGGAGCAACCCTTGCTGTCTTTGGAAAATGGGATCGCGCCAAGGCTAGTCTGACTGGAATGAAGGTCCTAGCTCAGGTGGAAGATGACCTCCAACCTGTCTATCGTCTGGCTCAGGGAATCAGTCAAGCTAGTCTGGTCAAGGTCATCAAAACAGCCTTTGATCAGGGACTGGACCTCTTGATAGAGGAAAATCTTCCCCAGTCTTTGCTGGACAAATACAAACTCATGTCCCGTTGTCAGGCCGTTCGTGCCATGCATTTTCCTAAGGATTTGGCAGAATACAAGCAAGCCCTTCGCCGTATCAAATTTGAGGAACTCTTTTATTTCCAAATGCAATTGCAGACGCTCAAGTCTGAGAATAGAGTTCAGGGAAGTGGTCTGGACCTGAACTGGTCTCAGGAAAAAGTGACAGCAGTCAAGGAAAGTCTTCCTTTTGCCCTGACTCAAGCTCAAGAAAAGAGTTTGCAGGAAATTTTAACCGACATGAAGTCGGACCACCACATGAATCGTCTCCTACAAGGGGATGTGGGGAGCGGAAAAACGGTGGTCGCTGGCTTGGCCATGTTTGCAGCAGTGACAGCTGGCTACCAGGCTGCTCTCATGGTGCCAACAGAAATCCTTGCAGAGCAACATTTTGAGAGTTTACAGAACCTCTTTCCAGACTTGAAACTGGCTCTCTTGACAGGTTCCTTGAAGGTTGCAGAAAAGAGAGAAGTCTTGGAGACAATTGCCAAGGGTGAGGCTGATTTGATTATTGGAACTCACGCTCTGATTCAGGATGGGGTGGATTATGCTCGTCTGAGCTTGATTATCATCGATGAGCAGCACCGTTTTGGTGTGGGGCAAAGACGTATTTTACGGGAAAAAGGCGACAATCCAGATGTCCTCATGATGACGGCAACTCCCATTCCACGAACCTTGGCCATCACAGCCTTTGGCGATATGGATGTTTCCATTATCGACCAGATGCCAGCAGGGCGGAAGCCTATTGTGACTCGCTGGATCAAGCATGAGCAATTACCTCAGGTCTTGACTTGGTTAGAGGGGGAAATCCAAAAAGGTTCTCAAGCCTATGTCATCTCTCCCTTGATTGAAGAATCAGAAGCTCTGGATTTGAAAAATGCCATTGCCTTATCAGAAGAGTTGACGGCTCATTTTGCAGGTAAGGCAGAAGTGGCTCTTCTACATGGTAAGATGAAGAGTGACGAAAAAGACCAGATAATGCAGGATTTCAAAGAGCGAAAAACGGATATTCTGGTTTCGACAACGGTTATTGAGGTTGGGGTCAATGTTCCTAATGCGACTGTTATGATTATCATGGATGCCGATCGCTTCGGGCTTAGCCAACTTCACCAGCTCAGAGGTCGTGTCGGTCGGGGGGACAAGCAGTCCTATGCTGTGTTAGTTGCCAATCCTAAGACGGATTCTGGGAAAGACCGCATGCGCATCATGACAGAAACGACCAATGGATTTGTCCTTGCGGAGGAAGATTTGAAAATGCGTGGTTCAGGTGAGATTTTTGGAACCAGACAGTCAGGCCTTCCAGAATTCCAAGTGGCTGATATTATCGAAGATTTTCCGATTTTAGAAGAAGCCAGAAAGGTTGCTAGCTACATTAGTTCTATTGAAGGCTGGCAAGAGGATCCAGAATGGCGCATGATTGCCCTTCATTTGGAGAAGAAAGAACATCTAGATTAAGCTTTCTCTAAGGAAATCTTAAGCTAGCTTTCAGGTTTGGCCCTTATACTAGAGTCATCAAAAAGAAACGAGGACTCTCACATGACAGTAACGATTAAAGTAAATTACCAAACCACTTTCCAAAAGAAAGAAGCAAAAAATTAAGATTGAACAGGAGAAAAAGGGCGGAGATGCTCTTTTTTTGTTTCTGAAAGCACAATTTATTGAATCTAAAATAGCACACTGCGGATTCTAAAAAATTTCTAGAAATTATAGTAGATTGAATCCGAAATAGTCCACCGAGTTTTCTAAAACATTGCTAGAAATTAGCTTGAATTCCGCAATCAATTTGTTCAGTTTTTATTTCATTTAACTATAATTTGACTTTCCTAATTTCTTTGTTCATATCTTATTTCAATACACCATATCTTACTATTTCAGAGCCCGCATCTAGCATAACTAAAAAAACAGATTCTTCCATCTATTACGGAAAAATCTGTCATTGATTTAATGATTTACAAAAACTCCAACCACGGCTTGCGAACCTTATCTTTGCTGGTTTCTCTGTATTTTTTGAGTTCCAAGAATGCCATCTTGACTAGATGGTGTTCCTGTCCATTGTTTGTGATTGTCTTAATCTTTCAATAACGCCTCAAACTCAGCGACAGTCATACCCAATTGATCACTTGCAAATTCGGAAGTTAAAACATGTTGGCGTACCATATCCAGAAATGCAAAAAGTTTCCCTTCTTCTCTTCCTTCAACTTTCCCACGCTCCAGTCCCTGTTCAATACCACGTTCCAATCCCTGTTCAATCCCTTCCGCCCTAGCAGTCTCCAAGGCATAATCCTGAGCCAATAACGC
>NZ_AICU01000088.1:0-16959 GCF_000257865.1 Streptococcus mitis SK575
TATTTAATCCGAGCTAGTAGTGATTGACCAAACCACCACACAAGATTTGCTTTCATGAGTTAGATAAGGTCAATATCCTCAATCCTTATCTGCTTCATTTTCTTTTACTAGATCTTTTTGTGAATCCTTTTCAGAGAGTTTTTGATCGATATACTTGTTAATGGTTTCATAAAATTCCTTGGTCGAATCACTGTCTAGTTTTGTCGAATTATGAACTTGATTGACTTTCAATTGAACAGATTGAATACCGTAAGAGGCTTGTTTTTGGTGGAGCGTTTCTAATTCTTCTTCTGAAATCGGATCTCCAACAACCGTCAAGACCAATTCATTGTTCCTTGACTTGTAGACTTGATTAATAACCGTGTGATTGGCGAACTCTTTTCCTACAAACTGTTTGATTCCTTCTTTTCGCGCTTGATCTATCGTCAGAGTGACTGCTGAATAACTAGCTGGAAGAATCAATAATACAATCAAGGATATCAAGCCAATTCTCATTTTAATGTTTAGCTCTTTAAATGAACTTAAGGGAGATTTTCTCATCAAAATTCTTGTTCCAACAATGTTTGTTAGCATGATAAAGACACAGTTAATCAAGAAAAGATAGAGAGCTCCAAATAAAAATCGTACATTTCCATTAGCTAAACCATAGCCCGCAGTACAGATAGGTGGCATCAGAGCTGTTGCAATGGCTACTCCTGGCACGATATTGTTTGCTTCTTTTTTCCTTGAACCAATTACGCCTGCTATCCCACCAGCAATAGCAATGAGAACATCCCAAATGGTTGGAGAGGTTCGTGCAATCAATTCGCTACTTTCATAAGATAAGGGAGAAATCCAGAAATACAGAGCCGAGACAAGCAAGCTGACCAATACTTGAGTAAATAAAACCTCTAGAGATTGCTTGATTAAACGCGTGTCAAAAATAGCTAAACCAAATCCCAGCCCAACAATCGGTGTCATAAGAGGGGAAATCAGCATAGCTCCAATAATGACAGCTGTTGAATTCATATTTAGGCCGATAGAGGCAATAAAAATCGCACACATCAAAATCACTGTATCTCTTAATCGAACATGAAGATCATCATATAATTTCTCACGGTATTCACGTGTTGAATAGTTTCCGGTCATTGGTTACTCCTTTTATTTCATATAATCTTGTTTCTGCATGGATGATAGTAGAGAGACTTTTGTCCAATCTTATATATTTTTCTTCTCACCTGTTATTCTTTTGAACATTATCTTTTAAATATCCGTCAGTCCATCCTTAACATTATATCAAAAATTTTACAGTCTTTCTCTGACGAAATCTATCAATTGAATAGATAGAGAAAGCAAGAAATTTTAGATTCATTATTAGAAAAAGAAAAACCGGTATCTCCTCTGAACTCCTGATAATATGCATTTTATTCTTTATAATTTAGCTATTTCAAAATTACAAGTTCTCCATTCTTAATTTCCCAAACTTGGTCAAACTTACTTAATAATTCGTTTTGGCGATGTAAAGTAACAATGACGGCACTTGGTAGTTCCAGAACTCTTTCCAATTCCATTTTAAACTGATTAGTATCCAAGGCAGAGAAAGGTTCGTCTAGGATAAGCAATGGATTTTTACGATTTTTCTCACGATTTAAATACATTCGTTGTTGCTGACCACCTGACAGGGATTGTGGTGGAATTTTTTCAAAATCTTCTTCTCTGAATTTTTCATTGAAACTATTGAATAGCGTTACATTATTTTCATAACTCGAAATAAATGTATGTTCTTGTTGCAGAATCATACCGAATCTTCCCCAAAGATGGTCCAAAACAAGCCCATCTAGCACAATTTGTCCTTCAAAATCTTCATCTGTTCCATTTAAAATGTTGAGAAGACTACTTTTTCCAGACCCATTCTTACCAATAAGCGCAATTTTATCCCCTTTTTGAATCGTAGCGGAAGTAATTATCAATTTTGATTCTCCCAGTTGTTTGGAAATGTTTTTCAAAGTAATCGTATCAAAAGAATGTTGAGGTGCTTGAACTGAAACGGGTCTCCCAACAATGTTTTGAAAACTCTTGATTACAGGCTTTACGGACTCTAACATTTGTAAATCATAAAGGATTTCCTGTATTGGTTCAGAAAAAGCATTAATATATCCGAAACTCGCCACCACCTCAGGAATACCGAGTTGCTGGTGAGATAGAGAGTAGGCTAAATAAATAAACAGAACAAGACTAATGAATTCAAAAGAAACACCTGTCAATAAGATGCCTGTAATTTTTGTCAAACCATACTTAAAATACTTATCCTGCAAATTCTTTAGAGAGCTCTTTTGTTGATTCAAAAAATGCGACATAGTTAGTTTATTTACCAAATGATGTCCCATGAGCAAATCCTCCAAAGTTCGATAGTAATCTCCTTGTTTTTTCAAGTAAACCTGTCTCCGATTAGCGGTCAACTTCCCAACGATTTTAGGAATTTGAATACTAATTCCAGTGGAAAAGATTAAAATCAGTGATACAATAGGATTAATTGTTCTGCTAATAATGAAAGCGTAAATGAGGATACGTAAAATTTGTTTGATAAAACTCATCAATGGAGGAAGGTAATCCTTTTCCAACGAATCTAGGTCATTAGATTGATAGGAAATATACTCTGCTACTGTTTTCTGCTTGAAATCGTGGTGACTGAGTCCCAGAAGTGAACGAAACCACTCATTTTTCAAAGTAGTCGAAAAGATAATCCCCTGCTTCCAATCAAGTATCATTTGGATATAGTTACAACTCAAATAGCCTGCCACTGACATAGAGTAACCATATAGAGCTACTTGATAATCCCCTTTGATTAATGCCTGCGTGAAATACGGTAACAAAGCTGTGCAGATATTCGATACTACACCAAAAAGAAAATTAAAGAAGAGATACCATCTAATAGTTTTAAGATATGGTAGCATATACGATACTCCTTGCTAATGCGTTTTTTACATATCGCAGAACAATCTCTACTATTCCCTATTTCAGATAGTGCGATACTCGGACATTGAGTGCAATAATTGTAAATCACACAAGTACTGCCGTTTTTACTATCATTCAAAATATAATTTGCTATTTTGTAAAATATAGGTCTATCCCATGTTTCTTTGATAGATGTAAAATGAATATTTCCAATACTTCTATTGAAAGCTTTTTCAGTTTTTCTAACGATTTAGGCTATTTCGTGACACACCCACAATCCGTGAAAATTCTGGTTATATCAGATTATGTGATTTTCGTAAGAATTTTATATTGTCTCCAATCATGGCAGTCTCCTTTTACTTGATAAAACTATTATAACATTTAGAAATTAAAAACTGGTTCAAAATCAATAGAATGTGTGTATTCGATACATTCAATAAATTCTTGGAAACAGTTCTACACCAGTTACACAAATCTATATACACCTATCTCATTCAAAATAAAAAGAAAGCTGCAGTTCTTTTAATCCTGTGTCAACGATTCATTCTGAAATCGAATAGGAGACATTTCCCAAGTCTACAATTCACTTCATCTCAAATTAATTTTTGTAATTCACCCTTAGTTTATAGATTTTATATTCAACAAAAGTATAAAGCATACAAAACTTCACTTTGAACCAGTATTTATACTATATTCCGTATTAAAAGTTCTATTATTGGTTTTGTAAAAAACAGTCTTCAAATATCCTGAAATATAGCAAAAAGAGATTGGGTAAAAACTCATTGTCTCTTCTCACTCAAGGACTAAGTTTACTTGAGCAAACTGAATCCGCACTATCGTTCCTTTTCCAACCTCAGACTCGATGCGAATCTGGTGACCCAGTTCTTCAGAAATTTTCTTAGATAGGTAAAGTCCAAGTCCAGATGACTGCTGGGTTAGGCGGCCATTGTATCCTGAAAAGCCACGTTCAAAGACTCGGAGAACATCACTATTTTTTATCCCGATTCCTGTATCCTTGATACAGAGTTCCTGGCCTTCCATATAAATCTCCAGACCACCTTCCTTGGTGTACTTGAGACTATTTGAGATAATTTGTTCAATGACCACTAGTAGCCACTTCTTATCCGTCACGATTTCTTTATCAAGGTCATGTAGATTGACATTTAAGCCTTTTTGAATAAAGAAAAGAGCATATTTACGAATTATTTCCTTGACCAAATCCTCAATTTGAACCTGCTTTAAGACCAAATCATCATGGAAACTTTCTAAACGCAGGTACTGTAAGACTAGATTGGTATAGGAATCAATTTTGAAAATTTCCTGTTCCAACTGCTGCTTCAGTTGGCGGTCGGCCACTTCTGCAACTAAGAGTTGACTGGCTGCAATGGGGGTCTTAATCTGGTGCACCCACAAGGTATAGTAATCCAGCAAATCCGTCAGTTTTCTTTCTGCGTCAGACCTCTGCTGATAGAGTTCCATCTCACGCGCTTCTAATTTTTCAGCCAAAACTCTTTCCAATGGAGATTTGGCTTCCCTCTCCCCATAGAGAATTTCCTGGCGATAGACCTGCATTTCCACCAATATGTCCCAAGTGAAAAATAAGATGGTTACAAAACAACACAAGAGGAAAAAGTAGAGAAAGTAAATTCCCAAACTGGCAAATAAAAACTGAAAGAGCAAAACCAGAAATGTCAAGGTAAGCAGATAGACAAACAGACGACTACGGGAGCGCAGATAGGCTAGAAAAAATGGTTTCCAATCAAGCATGCTTTAATCCGTACCCTATCCCTTTCTTGGTCTCGATAAATCCTATCAAGCCCTGTTCTTCCAATTTTTTACGCAAACGAGCCACATTGACAGAGAGGGTATTATCATCAATGAAAAAGTCACTGTTCCAAAGTTCTCGCATGAGGTCGTCACGCGCTACGATATTGCCCGCATGCTCAAATAAAACGCGTAAAATCTGGAATTCGTTCTTGGTCAAATTCAAGACTTGCCCTTGATAATGTAAATCCATGGATTTGGTATTAAGGATAACACCAGCATATTCCAGTAAACTCTCGTCACGCCCAAACTCATAGGAACGACGCAACAAGCCCTGAACCTTGGCTAAAAGAACCTGCTGGTCAAAAGGCTTAGTCACAAAGTCATCCGCGCCCATATTGATTGCCATGACAATATCCATAGCCTGGTCTCTCGAAGACAGGAACATGATAGGCACCTTGGAAATCTTGCGGATTTCCTGACACCAGTGATAGCCATTAAACAAGGGCAAACCAATATCCATGAGGACCAGATGAGGTTCCGATTGGACAAAAAGACTCAAAACTTCCATAAAGTCTTCTACCAAGACCACTTCAAATCCCCATTCAGAGAGCATTTTCCCGACCTGTTGCCGAATAACCTGATCATCTTCTACTAATAAAATCTTGTGCATCTGATTCTCCTTTGCTAATTTTAGGAGTCTTAAATCCTTTAGTATAAATAGAGGGCTTAGTATCTAATACTTTTTTGACATTTCCTTGTCACAAAAGCTCAAAAACAGATAGTGAATAACCCCATTGATATCATACCTTATTTTCAGACATAGTGCCAGCACTACCCATTTATTTTTAATTTTTTCAACCCTCATTTCAGTTCTTTTATACATCCCCTTAACCAAAATTTATATCTATTCTTCCAAACCTTGAGTGTAGTTAAAACGACACTCTATACTCTTCTAACATTGAAAAGCTCCTTATCAAGTGGTATCCGTAAAAAGTTCTAGCTTTCAGATTGACAATCTGAAAAAGATTTGTTAAGATATGAATGAACAACATTTAATATTCATTCAGAAAAGAGGTGAATCAAATTGGACAAAAAACAGGCTTTGAAATCCGCAGCTTATGAAGTTTTTTCAAAAAAAGGATACAAGGCGACAGGAATTTCAGAAATTGCTAGACAAGCTCATATGGCAGTCGGATCTTTTTATAACTATTACGAAAGTAAAGAAGCTATTTTTTTAGATATCTATATTGATGAAAACAACCGTGTTCGCCAAACTATGATCGAAGAACTGGATTGGGAAATTGATATGATTGATCTTATTAGTCAACTCTTTGCTCAATCCAGAGCACTCGTTTCTTCCAATAAAATCCTTGCAGAATGGTACAATCCTGCCATAGCAGATGAGTTGCATAGCTACTATTCCTCAGAAGAAGGGAAAGTCACGAATCCATTTCATCAATTTCTCGTGAAAACCTTTACTCATCGTTTGCAGACTGAAGGTCATTCTCCAGAAAAAATTCAAAATATTTTACAAGTTTACAACCTATTTTACTACATGGATATGCATATCACAGAAAATGATTTTCCAGATATTAGCAAAACTGTAGAAATACTAGCAACCAACTTCATTAAAGGAATACTGAAATAAAGAAATCTTTTCTTTATTTTTTGGAAATTATTGAATGAAAAAAAATATTATTCATTCATAGAAAATTACTACACTATAGGAGTTAAAAATGAAACGAGGGAAAAAAATGTTCATAATTATTCTAACTACACTTGGAGTGCTCGGCTTTATATCTTGGGGAATCATTACCTATCTTGGACGAAGTCAAACTTTATCTATAAAATCCATTGAAAATCCCAGCGGAGATTTGTATTTAGTTCACATCACAAAACCAAAAAATCAAATATGGAAAGCTGGCTCCTATGCTCAGTTTAAGCTTCCTGACAGTTCGTTTGGTCTAGACAAAAGTCCAGTAAAGGAGGATCAGGCTAGCCGATGGCTAACCCTTGCTTCCACTCCTGATGAGGATGAAATTCTTATTGTAACCCATAATAGTGGTAGCGTGTTTAAGGAAACCTTAACACATTTACCAGCTGATAGTAAAATTGAGATGAGTTGGCTGGAGTCATCTTTATCTGTTAAAGACAATGACCAAGCACTGGTTTGTTTTGCCTCTGATGTCGGTATTTCTACTCTACGTCCAGTTATGAAAGAGTGGGCTGGTAAGCGCTCCATCATTCTTAATCATTTAGACAAAGGAGTAAACATTTTTGATAATGAGTTAAGAGAGCTTAGTAAGAATAATCCGAATCTAACTTATAAAACTAGCGAAACCTTTTCTCAAAGCCAAGCATTTTTAAAAAATGCGGTTGTGAAATACGGTAACCAAGCTATTTATCTCTTAACCGGCCAACCTGATGATATAAATGAGATGAAGAATTTCTTAAAAGAGAATGGGATTGACGCCAAACAGATACAAACAAGTATGTTTAGAGGTTTGAAATAAAAGCAAACTGTCTTCTATGTGTCTGAATCATACCATTATAGGTCAGTATGTAGAGAGCTCGTACAAACCAACTAGTAAATTCTATGTGTTTGTGATAAGATAAATAAAAAGAAAGGAGTTCTTATGACCAATATTTTTGACTACCTGAAAGATGTCGCACACGATTCTTATTACGACCTTCCTTTGAATGAGTTAGACATTCTAGCCTTAACAGAAATCACCTATCTCTCCTTTGATAATCTGGTCTCCACAACTCCTATGCGACTTTTAGACCTGGTACCTCAGGTTCCAAGAGAATCTAACATGTTGACCAGCAAAAATCGCCTCCAGCTATTAGATGAACTAGCTCAACACAAACGCTTCAAAAATTGCAAACTCTCCCATTTTATCAATGACATCGACCCTGAATTGCAAAAACAGTTTGCGGCTATGACCTACCGCCTCACTCTCGATACCTATCTGATTGTCTTTCGTGGGACAGATGACAGTATCATTGGCTGGAAGGAAGATTTCCACCTGACCTATATGAAGGAAATTCCTGCTCAAAAGCACGCCCTTCGCTATTTAAAGAACTTTCTTGTCCAACATCCTAAGCAAAAGGTCATTCTGGCCGGGCATTCCAAGGGAGGAAATCTAGCCATCTATGCTGCTAGTCAAATTGAGCAAAGCTTACAAAATCAAATCACAGCAGTTTATACCTTTGATGCGCCTGGTCTCCACAAAGAACTGACACAAACCGAGGGCTATCAAAGGATAATGGATAGAACCAAGGTCTTCATCCCTCAAGGATCCATTATCGGTATGATGATGGAAATTCCTAACCGCCAAATCATCGTGCACAGTACTGCCTTAGGTGGTATCGCCCAGCACGATACCTTTAGTTGGCTGATTGAGGACAAGCACTTCGTCCAACTAGATAAAACCAACAGTGATAGCCAACAAGTTGACACAACCTTCAAGGAGTGGGTGGCCACAGTCCCTGACGAGGAACTCCAGCTCTACTTCGACCTCTTCTTTGGCACCATTCTAGATGCTGGGATTAGCTCCATCAATGACCTGTCTTCCTTAAAGGCGCTTGAACACATTCATCATCTCTTCGTCCAAGCTCAATCCCTCACTCCAGAAGAAAGGGAAACTATGGGTCGCCTTACCCAATTATTGATTGATACCCGTTACCAAGCCTGGAAGAATAGATAATACTCTTGAAAATTAAATGTATACAAAACAAAAGACCTAGAATACATACTTTCATGTGCATTCTAAGTCTTTTTAAATAAAATCTAACTACCAAATAATCCCTTTGTAGGCTATCAAAATGAGGACTGATAGCAGGACATAAAAGGCAAGGAAAAGCCATTTCATCTTAACACAGAGCGCTACGTACTCCCGAATAAAAGCAGATGGTATGTAGTAGCCTGCCGTCCTACATCCGAGGCCATCTCCCTTCATATTTAACTTACGCGCATAGGTACTGGTACGAAAAACATGATAGTCATTTGTTACAAAGAGGAATTGAGGTTTGGCTACCAGTTTCTCGCCAAGTTCCTTAGAAAAGAGAAGGTTCTCATAGGTAGTCCTTGATTGATCCTCCAGAATAATCGCATCTTGGGGAACATCTGTCTCTTCAAGCAGATAGTTTGTAATGGCCTGCGCTTCAGAAATCTTCTCATCTCCTCCTTGACCACCGCTGGCAATAATTTTTATGTTAGAATTTTTAGACTTGTAGTAAGCTTCTACTGCCTTATCAATTCTCCTCTTCAGCAAAGGTGTTACCTTTTCTCCGCCTAATAAACCAGCACCGTGAATGATAATAAAATCATAATGCTTCTTCTTAGGAATAAAGAGATACAAGATAGAGTACAGCATAAAACCCGTAAAAGCAAAGCCAAAAATAAAATAAGAGTAGAAAATGAATACAAATAAAATGTTTAGAAAGTGATTGGTGTAAAATAATTCATTTTGACCTCCCAATCGAAATGAAATCAAGGCAAAAAATACCAAAATGACTATTCCAAGGAGCATGGAGAGATAATTGGCCTTTGAACGTCCCTCTCGCTTCAACAAAATGATCCCATTATAGATTAAAAAGATACCACTCAGAAAAAGCAAAAAAGGAAGTAAAATAAAGGGAAATATAAAAAAAGCAAAATGAATCTTCTCATACCCATTTTGATAAAAAAGGTAGCCTAGATAAAAATAACTGGAAATGAGGGATAATAAGAATAATACTGGATTCCACAAACTTCTATTATCCTTCCAAAATGACACTATAAAGGCTAATACAATTCCTATAACGAGATACATTTCTTCCTCCTTTAATAACTACATTTTATCATAATTATCTAAAAAGAAAAAGAGGGCATCTATCCCTCTTACTCCTTCATCTGACTCTCTGCATCGGCCACGACTTGTTCTAGACTAGTCTGACCAAGTTCAGCCTCCATAGCCAGCTGAATTCTCTCCAATTTTTGATCCAAAACATCATGAATATGAGCTCCAACTGGGCAATTTGGATTCGGATTGTCATGGAAACTGAAGAGTTGACCTGTCTTACCAAGACACTCAACCGCTTGATAAACATCTAAAAGACTAATATCCTTGAGATCCTTAACAATCTCTGTCCCACCTGTTCCACGCGCTACTGAAATCAGCTCTGCCTTCTTCAACTGAGACAAGGTCTTTCTGATAATGACAGGATTGACCCCGACACTAGCAGCTAAAAAATCACTGGTCACCTTGCTTTCCTTCCCCTCGAGGGCAATAATTATCAGCATATGAGTCGCAATGGTAAATCTACTCGGAATTTGCATCCTCTTCTCCTTTTTACGAGGCTAGCCTGCCTCTACTCTTCTTTTTCTTTTATTATACCTTTTTTAGTTGTAATGTCAATCGTTACCACTTTTCAACCAAGCATCTAATTCCCTATCATAACCCTCTTTCTGGGCTAATTCTCTCAGAAATTCCTGATGATGAGTATGGTGGATACCATTGACCAGACTTTCATAGTAAACCTCAAAATAGGGAAGTTTGAGGTCTTTAGCTAGCTGCAATTCAGCTGCCACATCGTAGTCTACCCGTCGGAAGTCCATATCTACCAAGCCCTTGTCATCAAACTCTAAAATCATATACTGGGCTCGCAAGTCCTTCCGCAACTGGGCATCTAGAAAGAAAGGCTGGCCAATTGAACCCGGATTGACAATCAATTGCCCACCAGTCCCGTAACGAAGCAACTGCTGGTGAATATGACCATAAACAGCAATATCACAAGGCGGATTGGTCACCAAGCGGTCAAAATCCTCTTGCGACCCAGTATGAATCAACTCACGCCCCCAGTTCTTATCAGGCAGATGATGGCTAATTCCCACCGTCAAATCCCCAAACTGACGATGAAGCTGGAGGGGTTGATTGTGGAGCAGTTCGATTTCTTCTAGGGAAATTTCCTCTAAAACATACTGGCACTGGCGCAAGAGATAGCGTTGACTGGGACGAGTACTATCCAATTCCTTACGGACACCATGCCACAGACTGTCTTCCCAGTTTCCCAAAACTCTAGCCGTAATCGGTAGTTGAACCAACAAGTCCAAAATCCTTCTACGCCCTGTCCCTGGCATGAGAATATCTCCCAAAAGCCAGTATTCATCCACTCCTAGCTGCCGAGCATCTGCCAAAACAGCCTCCAAGGCGGTGGTATTTCCATGAATATCTGAAAGAAGAGCTATTTTCGTCATATCCATCTCCTCGTTTTTTCTCTTGCAATAAGTATAACATAAAAAGTCATAGCTAGAGAAATCTAGCTTTTTTTGATATACTAGATAGAGATATTAGACAAGAGGAAACGAATGACCCCGAATAAAGAAGATTATCTAAAGTGTATTTACGAAATTGGCATAGACCTGCATAAAATCACCAACAAGGAAATTGCGGCTCGCATGCAAGTCTCTCCCCCTGCCGTAACTGAAATGATTAAACGGATGAAAAGTGAAAATCTCATCCTCAAGGACAAGGAATGTGGCTATCTACTGACTGATCTCGGACTCAAACTGGTCTCTGAGCTCTATCGTAAACACCGCTTGATTGAAGTTTTTCTAGTTCATCATTTAGACTATACGAGTGACCAGATTCATGAGGAAGCTGAGGTCTTGGAACACACTGTATCTGACCTGTTCGTGGAAAGACTGGATAAATTGCTAGGTTTCCCTAAAACCTGCCCCCACGGAGGAACCATTCCTGCCAAGGGAGAACTCCTAGTTGAAATCAATAACCTGCCACTAGCTGACATCAAGGAAGCTGGCTCCTATCGCCTGACTCGGGTGCACGATAGTTTTGACATTCTCAGTTATCTGGACAAGCACTCACTTCACATCGGTGATTCGCTCCAAGTCAAGCAGTTTGATGGCTTCAGCAACACCTTCACTATCCTTAGTAAAGACGAGGATTTACAAGTGAATATGGACATTGCCAAACAACTCTATGTCGAAAAAATCAACTAATTTCTCAAGTCCCCTACCAACCCTGAAAATTTGATTTTCAGGGTTTTATTTTTATCATTTGATTTTGCTTTCATTTAGTTGTAGAATATTTGTTAAAAAAAAAAGAAAGATAGTTTAACCTATGAAAAAATCACTAAAAATTTTTGCGACATCTAAATGGTTTGACCTCTTTGGAGTTGCTTTGGTCGTTGGGATTGCGATTGCATCTGGTTACCTCAACTCCCGCCTCGATAAATTTGTAGACTGGGGACCATGGACAGCTCTTGTTCCCTTTGGATTGATTTCCGTAACCAATGTTGGGATTTCCATGTTGTCCACTCGTTTCACGGGAAAATTAAGCAAATGGGGAAATTACTTTGGCATTGTTAATACCATTTTGTCCGGTGCTATTGATTATATCCTTGGAAATAAGGCGGCTATTATCACTTATCCCGTCACCTTCCTCATTTATACCTTTGCTATTAAGAAATGGGAAGCTTCGCAAGAAGGCAGACCCAACCAAATGAGCCAAAAACAGCTAAAATTGGCGGCCATCATCATTTCAATCATCGCCTTCCTCTTTGCCTTTGTGACCAACTATATCGGATATGGGGGCAAGATGAATCTCCTTGCCTACGTAACAACTATTGCCTTTGCACTGTCCCTCATTGCCAATGCTTTGAATGCATTGAAACTAACAACTCAGTGGGGCTTTTGGTTGATTTACAATTTCGTTCAGCTGACAAAGGCTGGCATTCAAGGAAACTTTGCCAATATCGGTAAATACATCTTTTATATCCTCAATGCAATCGGAGCTTTATTTGTCTGGAATGATGAAGAAGTAAAACAATAAGAGGAAAATCAAATAAAGAAATCTAACAGAATCTCCTTACTAAAATTTTTTATCATTTTACTTGTAACTCCCATTCTTTTGGAGTAGAATGAAGCTAGATAAAAGAGGGAGGTCTTGTCATGAAAAAACTCTATAGAATCCATTTTACAGCAATTGCAGTTATCGATTTGCTACTATTCGCATTTTTTAGCACTAGACCCGAGACAGCTTTCGACTGGCTCTTGCTCACTGGTTTTATTTTCCTCCTTGTTCAGGGACTCCTGCTATTTCGCTTGGTCGTCCAACTAAAAAATCAATTCGCTGAGATTTATCCTCAAATCAATAAAATGATTCGCTTCTACTATTTAGGGGTGCTCATCAGCGACTTTCTATTATTTGTTCTCTTAGCCTTCACTAGTTCTCAGCGATTTTCCACTCTTATGCCAATCGTCACTGCTTGTCATTATACTTTATATTATCTGACGACTGACTACCTAAGAGAAAACTATCCAGACTTTTACGATAAACACATCACTTTATGGGAGTGTCTCTAAGGAAAAGGAGGTTTTAGCATGAAAAAAATCATCTTCATCAAAACTATTCAACTCCTTGTCATTGATGGAATTATGCTGGCATTTTTGACATTTAAAGAAGGGCTTACTTGGGATTGGATTTTAATTTATAGCGGTTGGCTCATTTTCTTTCATCCTGTGCTATTGACCTATCTGTCTAATCAGCTTTGTGACCACTTTAGTCAACTCTATTCCCAGATTAGACCGCGATTCTGGCGTTTTGCCTTACAAATCCTCCTATGGGATAGCCTGATGATTCTCTCCTTGATATTTTTAAGTAGCATCCCACTTTTCCTTCAGGATACCCTCCTCATCCTAGGACACATCATCCCTTCCTATCGCACTTGCCAAAGCCTGAAACAAGATTTCCCCAAGCCCTATCAAGAACCGATTTCTTTTTGGAGCATTTTATGATAGATGAGAAAAACCAAGCCGGCTGGGCTTGGTCTTTCTTATCTATTTTTAGTATCTAGGATAATGGTAACTGGCCCATCATTGACCAGCTCAACCTGCATATCCGCTCCAAAGATGCCTGTCTGAACGGGCACTTCTTGCGCTAATTTTTGATTGAATGTATCATAGAAGTCTGATGCCATATCAGGCTTGGCTGCACCTGTAAAGGCTGGACGATTGCCTTTCTTAGTATCCGCAAAGAGGGTAAACTGAGAAATAGAGAGGATTTCTCCTTCAATATCTTTGACAGACAGGTTCATCTTGCCTTCTGCATCTGAAAAAATCCGCATATTGACCAGTTTTCTCACAGCATAGTCCAAATCTTCCTCTTGGTCCTCTGGTCCAACACCAACCAGCAATAAGAGTCCCTGATTAATTTTTCCCTGAACCTGACCTTCGATACTCACTTGGGCTTTTTTAACCCGTTGGATAATGATTTTCATAATAGCCTTTCTAGTAAGAGCTAGGCCAATTAGCCGTTGGTCCGTTTAACAGAATAGACCTCTGGTACGCTCTTAATCTTATCTACGACCGTGGTCAGCGTCGAGAGGTTAGCAATGCCGAAGGACACATGGATATTAGCAAACTTCATATCCTTGGTTGGTTGGGCATTGACCGTTGAGATGTTCTTGGTTGTGTTTGAAAGAACTTGCAGTACATCGTTCAACAGTCCTGTACGGTTGAGACCATAGATATCGATATGAGCCATATACTCCTTATTTGAGTTTGAATACTGGTCTTCCCACTCCACATCAAGGAGACGTTGCTCGTAGTTTTCTTGGGCACGCAGGTTCATACAGTCCACACGGTGAATAGCCACACCACGCCCCTTAGTGATATAGCCGACAATATCATCACCAGGAACAGGATTACAACACTTGGCAATCCGCACGAGGAGACCTGAGGCACCTTCAATGACCACACCACCCTCATGCTTGACCTTGAGGGTTTCTTTGTTTTCAACCTTGACCTCGCCACCTTTGACAAGTTCTTCTGCTTCCGCCTTGGCCTTGGCACGTTCTTCTTCACGACGTTCCTTTTCAGTCAGACGGTTAAAGACGGTAATCGCACCAATTTCGCCAAAACCAATGGCCGCAAAGAGGGATTCTTCTGTCTTGTAGCTGGTCTTTTGTAGAACTTGGTCCATGTGGCGCTTGTCCATGAATTTATTGGCTACATAGCCGTTTTCTTGGAACTGGGCCATCAACATCTCACGACCCTTGTTGACAGACAATTCCTTATCTTGATTTTTAAAGAACTGACGAATCTTGTTACGGGCCTTGCTGGTCTTGACCATGTTAAGCCAGTCACGGCTCGGCCCAAAGGAGTTCGGGTTGGTAACAATTTCAACCTGATCCCCTGTCTTGAGCTTGGTTGTCAGTGGAACCATACGACCATTGACCTTAGCACCAGTTGCTTTTTCTCCGACTTTTGTATGGATTTCATAGGCAAAGTCAATCGGTCCTGAATCTTTTGGAAGTGAACGGACAGCTCCATCTGGGGTAAAGACGTAAATCTCCTCAGCCAGATAGTTTTCCTTGACCGAGTCCACAAATTCTTTGGCATCATCAGCCTGGTCTTGGAGCTCCATCATCTCCTTGATCCAGTTCATCCCAATAGCTGATTCCTTGCTGTTAACCTGCCCCTTAACGCCTTTCTTATAAGCCCAGTGAGCCGCAACCCCGTACTCAGCCACCTCGTGCATGGCTTTAGTTCGAATCTGGAATTCAATCGGCCCTTTTGGCCCATAAACAGTCGTATGGATAGACTGGTAACCATTGGCCTTGCGGTTAGCGATATAGTCTTTAAAGCGACCAGGCATGGGTTTCCAAAGTTCATGCACATAACCCAACATGGCATAAACATCACTTTGGGTATCTAAAATACAGCGAATAGCAATCAGGTCATAGATTTCCTCAAACCGTTTTCTCTTATCCTGCATTTTGCGGAAAATAGAGTAAATATGCTTGGGACGACCATAAATCTTCCCTCTCAAGTGATGATCCGTCGTATATTCCTCTAATTTTGTGACCACCTCATCCACCAAGGCCTCACGCTCCCTACGCTTTTCCTTCATCATATGGGTAATCTTGTAAAACTCCGTTGGGTTGAGGTAACGGAAAGATAGGTCTTCCAATTCCCATTTGACACTGGAAATCCCCAAACGATGGGCAAGTGGGGCATAGATTTCCATGGTTTCTTTGGAAATACGCTCCTGCTTGTCTTTTCGAAGATGTTTCAGGGTCCGCATATTGTGCAAGCGGTCAGACAGTTTGACCAAGATAACACGGATGTCCTCAGACATGGCCATGAGCATCTTGCGATGATTTTCCGCTAATTGCTCTTCGTGAGACTTGTACTTGACCTTACCGAGCTTGGTAACTCCATCGACAATCACGCGCACATCAGGACCAAACTCTCTTTCCAAATCGTCCAAGGTCGCATCTGTATCTTCCACCACATCATGCAAGAAACCACAAGCTACTGTTACAGCATCCAGCTTGAGCTTGGCTAAAATACCTGCCACTTGGATGGGGTGAATGATATAAGGCTCACCTGATTTGCGATATTGACCACTATGGCATTCAACAGCATAAACCAAGGCCTTATGGACAAAATGGACATCCTCTTCCGTTAAATATTCTTTGGTTAAAGCGACAACTTCTTCGCCTGTTAAATTCACTTCTTTTGGCATCTCTACTCTCCAATTCTTCCTACCATTTTATCACTTTTTTAAGAATATGAAAACTAGATTGGAACAGAATAAGAAAAAAATAATTCAGAATTGCTTGATAATTCTGAATTATTGGTCTATAATATATTACGAAGTTAGATTTTAAACTTAGGTGATAGAAGGAGAGATAGAAGAACGGAAACCATATTGTAACCGAAAGACTTTCTGACTTCCCCAATTCCATTGAAGATACGAAAGATAAACGGTGGAACTCGTGTCACATACACTGGTACCTTGACTGGATTTTGAAATTAAAAATCCTCAAGATACTTTCTTTTATCCTTTAGTTTATAAGGAGAACACCTATGAAAAAAACTGCTATTTCTATCTTTGCTCTCCTAGTGTTAGGAGTTAGCTACCTGTTCCTATTCAGCCAGCAAAGCTATAAAAAAACAGTCGTTCAATACTATGCTAACGACCAGAACCTGCCCAATAGGATAACTTATAGTGAATATAGCGATAAACGAGAAGCCAACTACGGTGGCACTCTAAACATCACATCTATCAAACAAGCTAATGACGGAGTTTATGCAACCTATGAAGGGCAATTGACACCTCTCCAATATTGATAAATTGATAACCAGCCTGTCTTCATCCAGTCATGCTGGTTTTTAAGTTCATTCTAAATCCTTACCTATTTTCCCCAACTGTGCTATACTTAATTTATACTCAATGAAAATCAAAG
>NZ_AICU01000089.1:0-14267 GCF_000257865.1 Streptococcus mitis SK575
GTTTTAACTAATTCATACACTAATCCGTCTTTTGTGATTGTGTTGTCTTTTGTCGCAGTATAGTCACTTCCTACTTGTCCGTTTGTTACTAATGTTACTGGATCTTTTAGGTTTGTTTCTGTTCCTGCGACAACGTATTTAACTTCAACGTTTCCACCTAATTTTGGTGCGTACTCATAAACTACTTCTTGTTTATCAGCTGTTATTTTTCCAGTTTCTGCAGCTGATGTAGTTTTATGTCCTTTATATACATACACTTTTCCATCAGTAGCTGTTAATTCTTCACCTGCTGCTGGCGCTGTTGAAGTATAACTTTTTCCAACTTTTAATCCTTTAGCGACGTCTGTTGTTGGTTTTAATTCAGTTGTTGTATTTTCAATAACGTATTTTGCAACTACATCTCCACCAACTGGCATGATTCTTTCATAATAAACATTTTCAACTACATTCCCATTATTTACTAATTCTTGAGAAACTAAGACTCTATCAATAACTTCTCTATCTGGAGCCTCAAAATTAGCAACTCTAGGTGAATTTGTTCTTGGCCAATTTGGTTGATAAGCATCTGTTCTATATTCCCATGGCCCTTTTACCACTCGTCCGGTTTCTTTACCAGTATAAATTTTTCTCTTAACTGTAATATTTTGTACAACAGGATTAGCAACTACATTACTCTCATTATTCTTTTCAAGATAGTTAATTGTACGAGTAATCGTTTTGCTTTCTTCTTTAAATGTTGCTTCCTCATAGACATATGTAACTTTTTTCGTTACTTGTCTTTCATAAGTTCCTGTTTCTGGAACTGAATCAGCTTGGATCTCTTTAAATAAATACGGAATATTATTAGACTTTATAATATCTTCTTTTGTCGTAGTATATGGTTGCCCTGCAAATTCTTTTTCAATAATTTTTGGAAGAATATCGTCTTTTCTAGCATTGATATAACGAACTTCTAATTTTCCTCGTACATCTTCTGTTCTTAATCCAACAGTATTCGATTCTAACCATACATTTTGACCATTCTTTAAGAAAATTTGCGATGTACTTTGAACAAAGTTTGGATTATCAGCAGCAACTCTAAGACTAAAATTATGATTAAAAGCATGTTCTTTTGTTACAGTATAATCTTTTTTAAATACATATTTAACGGCAGTAACATCTTTCCAATTCGTGATTTGATCAGCAGGTACATAAGTTCCTGTAGTTTTGTCAGTCGCAGTTGATGTCGTATAAACTACATCATATTCGTCTGAATTATCTACAACAGGTCCTTCTAAATAGGTTACAGCTTCACTCTTAGGAATTAAAACAACTGCTTCTTTAATTTTTTGAGGTGTATCTGTTAAGTTTTCAACTCTAGGCGATAAAATAACTTCTTGTCCATTCTTCACATCGATAATTCCTCTAGTTCCAGTTGATCCAGGTTTCGAGATCGTTAATGATGTAGAATATTCAATAACATTATTCATTGTTACATTAATATTTGATTTTGCTATAGTTGCCCCAGGTTCATGTCCTTCTACATAATTTGCATTTAAAGAACGATCATTACCAAATAAAGTTTCAGAATTACTATTCCATACAAGATAAGATTCAATATTATAAGTTCCACTTTCTATTTGACCATTATTTTCTACTTCAAAAGTCAGTGCTACTGGATTATAAGTTCCACCTTTAATCCATCCATCTCTATTTAAATCATAACTAGATAACCCTAAATCTTTTGATTCAAAAATATAAGCGCGCTTACCTGTTCCCTTATAATTTTCAATAATACGTGTTGGATTAACAGTATCATAAGATTCTTTAATCTGATTATAGGCATCTTTTGCAGCACTACCATTTGCTCCCCCAAAATATAAGGTGTATTTTGATAATAAACGATTATCAGCAGTTAATCTAAAATCTTTTAAAGGAACCTTAGGATCAGCTAGTAACATTACACTTGTTTTATTAATATTGGAATCTAACTTATCTAAATCGTAAACTCTAATACCATTTTTTTCAGATTCTGCTATTTTAAAATAATCTGTTGCTGTATATTGAACTGCAATAGGTATATTCTTCCCTCTTGTTAAGTTATCTTTTGTTAACTCTTGGTCTCCAATTTGTTGCATTCCTAAACTTAAAGTTGTTGGTTCCTTAGTATGAACAGCTGGGGTACTACTACCAGTATTTGGTCGTTCTGTAGCTATAGCACTCTCAATTGTATTACTAGCCGCTAATACTTGGGAAATTTTATTTTCATAACGTTGAATGCTAGTATCTTTTGCTTTTTCTTTCCAAGTATCTACCGTTACGTCTAAATCTGATGTTAATCCAAGAATTGTTTTACCTGCTTGTCCTTTATCTTGTACTTCATCAACAATTCCAGGAGTTTTTAAAATTAAATGATTATATCTTTTATCTGAATTTATGGTAGTCTCATTAAATAATTCATCAATAGTTGTATAATCTTTAATTAATTCGGCTTGATTATTTTCATTTACACCATATAGTTGAAAGTTTTCTTTGAATTGACTACGGACATCTTTATAACCTGAATGATATCCTCTTACCCAAGAACTTCCATTTTCTGATTCATTTGTGAAAATCTGTGTTATTTTGAATTTTGTAAAGTAATTTCCTTCTTGATCTTTCGGAATAAGATAACTTAAATATTGACTTGGTAATGTTCCTCCATCAGTTTTTAAATTATTTAATGGAACTCTATAAACTGCTCCAAAAGTATCTACATTACTAGCATTTGAGAATAGTCTTTGATTCGTAGCTGCGTTAATACGATCTTCCATCATTCCAATTGAAGGCGCACCATCACCCGCATAGATTCTAAAGCCATCTGGATTTTCTAGTGTTTGTGTAAATGATGAACCGTCTGGTCTATGCCCTACAGCTTTATAAACAATTTTAGCACTATAGCCTTTTGTTCCATTAGTCTCAATTACTTTTGCAATTTCCTCTGGTGTGCTTAAGGCACCCTCTTTTAATCTTAATACAGGACCTGCATAGTATAACATTTGGTCAATTCCGCGAGTTTGATCAGGATGTAAGGTAGCGACTCCATTCTCTAATGTCCATTTTGAATTTTTAGGAGAAGTAGGATCTAATTCTAAAAATTCTGGAATTCCACTAATCGTATAATCATAACTTATTAATCGACCATTACCATTTTGATTATGATCATCAGCTTCTCCATTATTGAAGAATCGATCATTTGTCATAATTAATGGGATTCTAAATGGACTGCTTACAGGAACTAACTTACCGTTAACAACTGAACCGATTTTATATTCACGTTGTTCCTGTGGTAAATAATTTTTCACTAATTTTTCTCTTGTATCTTTTTCTCGATAAATAATTTCTGATAAATAATCAAAAGTAGCTGTTGCTGTTTTTTCAGATAATACATTCACACCACTCATAAACTCTGTCTTCACTGTTAGTGAATCATCTTTTGATGGTGCATTCGTTCTAGAGGTTCCTACATAAAGCTTTAATAAACTTTCCGCTACAGTTCCACCAGACATTGGATGTAAATTTAAATCATAAATATAATCAGTATCTGTAGAACGATTATCCACACTTTTTACAAATGTTGAATTAGTAAATACCGGCATTTTCTTCGAATGAAGAAAAGCCTTTGGAATAGTTACACGCACTTTACCATCTGTAACTGTATCGTTTGAAGAAGCTGAATAAGTAATCGCCATATTAATAACACGCTCACCATCTCCATTATTTGCTACCGGAATTCGTTTTTCTGTTGGTCCTTTTGATGTATCAAAATGAATTGACCCTGTTAAAGATTGGTCTGTCACCCCATTACGGAAACCAGTTCCTTCTTCCATCTTTTTACCATTACGACTATCTTGATTTTTATTTTCTTTAGGTGTTGTTTCTTCAGCCTTAATTGATTTTAAGATAGAAGTTAATGAGCTAATTTCTTTTGCTTTTTTATCAGCTCCTGACTGTGTTGCACCCAATGCACTTAAATATTGCTTAGCTTCTGCAACTAGTTTTTCAGCATTTTGGATTTGAGAAGCTTGTTTTTTATTTCCTCGGATACGTTCAATTTGAGCTTCCAAATCTGCTAGTTTTTCTTGCAAAAGAGATAAATCGACAGATGGTTTTGCCTCAGTTGCTTCTGCAGTGTTAGTATGTGCTGAAACTGCTGAAGCTTGTTCAGCTTCTTTTTCATTTTCTTTTACAGGTTTTGCTGGCTCAACTAACTTTTCTTCATTTATTTTTGGTTGCTCAGCTAACTCTGATTTTGTTTCACTATCTGATTTTGGCTCAGAGACAGTTCCTGCTTGCGTATTTTCTTGAGCTTGGTTTAGTCCCGTATCAGCATCCTTCGTTACCACCGTTTCAGTAGCAGAGTCTGCTTCTACCGTATCTACATTGTAACCAAACAAAAATCCTGCCCCGATTAAGACACTCGCAGCACCAACTTTTAATTTTTTAATCGAATATTTTTCGTATCTATTTCCACAAAAATATCGATGATCTTTTTGTTGTCTCGACAATTTAAACATAGCTTACCACCTTATATATATATATGCACCCTTTGGTACAAATATACTCTTATAAATTATATCATATTTCAGAGTCACTTTTACAGTATTTGCTTATAAATTTCATTTTAAAAATATAACATTCTAAATCATTTTTTCGTACAAGTATAAATTTATATAAATATCTCCATTATCCTACCTCTAACTTTCTTTTTCATTCCTTTTATGGTAAAATGAAGAGTAATAATATTTATTAAAGAGGTAAAAACATGATTGAAGCAAGCAAATTGAAAGCTGGTATGACATTTGAAACTGCAGACGGAAAATTGATCCGTGTTTTGGAAGCTAGCCACCACAAACCAGGTAAAGGGAACACAATCATGCGTATGAAATTGCGTGATGTCCGTACTGGTTCTACATTTGACACAAGCTACCGTCCAGAAGAAAAATTCGAACAAGCTATTATCGAGACTGTTCCAGCTCAATACTTGTACAAAATGGATGAAACTGCCTACTTCATGAACACTGAAACTTACGACCAATACGAAATCCCAGTCGTAAACGTTGAAAATGAATTGCTTTACATCCTTGAAAACTCTGATGTGAAAATCCAATTCTACGGAACTGAAGTGATCGGTGTAACTGTACCAACTACTGTTGAATTGACAGTCGCTGAAACACAACCATCTATCAAAGGTGCTACTGTTACAGGTTCTGGTAAACCAGCAACTATGGAAACTGGACTTGTTGTCAACGTTCCTGACTTCATCGAAGCTGGACAAAAATTGATCATCAACACTGCAGAAGGAACTTACGTTTCTCGTGCCTAATCTCTAGAAAGAGGTCATTCTATGGGAATTGAAGAACAATTTGGCGAAATCGTTATCGCTCCACGTGTACTTGAAAAAATCATTGCCATCGCAACTGCTAAAGTTGAAGGTGTCCACTCATTTTCAAACAAATCCGTATCTGATACCCTATCAAAACTCTCTCTTGGTCGTGGCGTCTACTTAAAAGAAAGCAACGAAGAACTAACTGCTGACATCTATCTCTATCTTGAGTACGGTGTGAAAGTACCAAAAGTGGCTCTTGCTATTCAAAAAGCAGTCAAAGATGCTGTTCGTGATATGGCTGATGTGGAACTTGCAGCTGTTAACATCCATGTTGCAGGAATCGTTCCAGATAAAACACCAAAACCTGAATTGAAAGATCTATTTAACGAGGACTTCCTCAATGACTAGTCCATTATTAGAATCTAGACGCGAACTTCGTAAATGCGCTTTTCAAGCTCTCATGAGCCTTGAATTCGGCACAGATATGGAAACAGCTTGTCACTTTGCCTACACGCATGACCGTGAAGATGCAGATGTGCAAATCCCTGCCTTTCTTCTGAACTTGGTTTCTGGCGTTCAAGCTCAAAAAGACGAGTTGGATAAACAAATCAACCAGCACCTCAAGTCAGGCTGGACAGTTGAACGCTTGACCTTGGTCGAAAAAAACTTACTACGCTTAGGTATCTTTGAAATCACATCATTTGATACACCTCAGCTAGTAGCAGTCAATGAAGCCATTGAACTCGCTAAGAATTTTTCAGATCAAAAATCAGCACGCTTTATCAACGGACTACTTAGTCAATTCGTAACTGAAGAAAATGAATAATCGAAAAGGTGTTTGGTCTTCCAAGCACTTTTTTACTTTCCCCTCTGCACAGATTAAGAACCACACAAAAACTAGAACTGACTGCCAGTTCTAGTTTTTGTATTAGTATTTTCTAAATCGTTGATAGCGTTCTTCCAACAACTCTTCTAACGGTTTTTGTAAAAGTATAGCTAGCTCATCTTGAAGTTCTTTTTTGACACTCTTAATCAGTTCTTTACTAGAAAGTCCTGCTTCAGAAATCACCTTATCCACCACATCCATTTCTAACAGTTCATGCGAAGTGATTTTCATCAGTTCTGCCGCTTCCATGGCACGACTGCCATCCTTCCATAGAATAGAAGCAAAACCTTCTGGACTGAGAATAGCATAGATAGAATTTTCCAGCATCCAAACACGGTCCGCAACGGCCAGAGCCAGAGCTCCACCTGAACCACCTTCACCGATAATGATAGCAATAATAGGAACTTTCAGGTCACTCATTTCCATGAGATTGCGAGCGATAGCTTCCCCTTGACCACGTTCTTCCGCTCCCACACCAGGATAGGCACCCGCTGTATTGATAAAGGTCACAACTGGACGGCCAAACTTTTCAGCCTGTTTCATCAAACGTAGGGCCTTGCGGTAGCCTTCTGGATGCGGTTGACCAAAATTCCGTTTTAGGTTATCTTGTAAACTCTTGCCTTTTTGGATACCAACCACTGTTACAGCTTGCTCTCCAAGCCAGCCAATACCACCAACAACTGCACCATCATCTCGAAAAGAACGGTCACCGTGTAATTGGATAAATTCATCAAAAATGCCTGCCGCAAAGTCCAAGGTTGTCAAGCGACTCTGCTCACGCGCTTCTCTGACTATTTTTGCAATATTCATCTTGGACTCCCTCCGTGCAATCTGACTAGGCTAGCAATCGTATCTGGCAAATCTCTTCTTTTTACAATAGCATCCACAAAGCCATGTTCTAATAGGAATTCTGCCTTTTGGAAATCCTCAGGCAAGCTTTCACGAACCGTGTTTTCAATGACACGACGCCCAGCAAAACCGACCAAACTCTGTGGTTCAGCCAGAATGATATCACCTTCCATAGCGAAAGAAGCTGTCACACCACCTGTCGTTGGATCTGTCAAAATGGTTAGGTAAAAGAGACCAGCATTTGAATGGCGTTTAACCGCTGCAGAAATCTTGGCCATCTGCATGAGACTCATGATTCCTTCCTGCATACGGGCCCCACCAGAGGCTGTGAAGAGAACAACTGGCAATTTTTCAACAGTCGCATACTCAAACAAACGAGTAATTTTTTCACCTACAACCGTACCCATAGATGCCATGATAAAGTTGGAATCCATAATACCAAGAGCCACAGTCTGACCTTTAATAAGAGCTGTTCCTGTCACAACGGCTTCATCCAGACCTGTTTTTTCACGCATAGTTGCTAGTTTCTTTTGATAACCAGGGAAATGCAAGGGATCCTTGCTTTCAATCCCTATAAACAATTCCTTGAAGGTTCCCATATCAATTGTCAAAGTCAAGCGTTCTTGGGCAGAAATACGAAAGGTGTAACTACAGTGCGGACAGATACGCTCACTTCCCAGATCCTTCTGATAAATGGTATACTTACAGCCTGGACACTGGGAGAATAATTCATCTGGAACCTCTGGCTTGGCTTGAGGTTTTTCCCTAACCGAACGATTTGGATTGATTCGAATATACTTATCTTTTTTACTAAATAGAGCCATTGATTCCCCTTTTCGGTTTAAACTCTTGAAGTCATTTTATTCTTTTTCTTGATATTTGGGTAAAAAGGTTTCCATCAAGAAGGAAGTATCGTAATCTCCAGCAATGACATTGCGATCTGAAATGAGGTCAAGCTGGAAATCTGCATTGGTCTGCACCCCTTCAATCTCTAGTTCATAGAGAGCACGTTGCATTTTCATCAAGGCATCAAAACGATTTTCACCGTGAACGATGATTTTGGCAATCATACTATCATAATAGGGCGGAATGGTATAACCTGGATAAACTGCTGAATCCACGCGCAAGCCAACTCCACCACTTGGCAGATAGAGATTAGTAATCTTACCTGGACTTGGAGCAAAGTTAAAGGCTGGATTTTCTGCATTGATACGACACTCGATGGCATGACCGCGTAGGACAATATCTTCTTGCTTAACAGACAAAGGCTGACCTGCTGCAATGCGAATTTGTTCCTTAACAATATCCACACCTGAAACAAACTCTGTTACTGGATGCTCTACTTGTACACGAGTATTCATTTCCATGAAATAGAAATTGCCACTGGCTTCATCAAGAAGAAACTCAATGGTCCCTGCATTCTCATAGCCAACAGACTCCGCAGCTCGAACAGCCGCAGAACCAATTTCATGGCGCAGCGTTTTTCCGATTGCAATCGAAGGACTTTCTTCCAAAACCTTTTGGTTATTCCGTTGAAGAGAACAATCTCGTTCCCCCAAGTGAATCACATTTCCGTGTTCATCTCCTAGGATTTGAACCTCGATGTGACGAGCTGGATAGATAACCCGTTCTATATACATGGCACCATTGCCATAATTGGCCTTAGCTTCACTTGAGGCTGTTTCAAAGGCTGAAACAAGGTCTTCTGGTTTTTCAACCTTACGAATCCCTTTACCACCACCACCTGCTGAAGCCTTGAGCATAACAGGATAGCCAATTTTTTCAGCGACAGTCAAAGCTTCCTCAGAGTTATGCACTTCTCCATCTGAACCTGGAATGACAGGTACACCTGCTTTGATCATCTGAGCACGCGCATTGATCTTGTCTCCCATCATATCCATTACATGACCAGATGGACCGATAAACTTGATGCCAACCTCTTCACACATAGTTGCAAATTTGGAATTTTCACTGAGAAATCCAAAACCAGGGTGAATGGCTTCTGCCTCAGTCAAGACTGCAGCTGATAGAACCGCATTGATATTGAGATAAGACTCTGTTGCCTTACCAGGCCCGATACAAACAGCCTCATCTGCCAAAAGCGTATGAAGGGCTTCCTTATCAGCAGTTGAATAAACCGCCACCGTCGCAATCCCCAATTCACGCGCCGCACGGATAATACGAACCGCAATTTCACCACGATTGGCAATTAAAATTTTTCGAAACATGGAGAACCTCCTTAGTTCCCAATTGCAAAGGTAAGAGTACCACTAGCTGCAAGCTTGCCATCCACTTCAGCCTTTGCTTCAACCACGGCAATGGTCCCACGACGTTTTACAAACGTTGCCGTCATAAGCAATTGGTCGCCAGGTACAACTTGCTTCTTGAATTTGACCTTGTCCATACCAGCGTAAAAGACCAGTTTCCCCTTATTTTCAGGTTTTGACAACTCCAACACACCAGCTGTTTGCGCCAAGGCTTCCATAATCAGAACACCTGGCATAACTGGATATTGAGGAAAATGGCCGTTAAAGAAGGGCTCATTGATGGTCACATTTTTGATGGCAATAATGGTATCCTCGCTCACTTCCAAGACACGATCTACTAGGAGCATGGGATAACGGTGGGGAAGGGCTTCTTTGATTCCTTGAATATCGATCATTTGATACGTACCAATCCTTTACCAAACTCAACCATTTCTTCGTTAGAAACGAGAATTTCCGTTACCACACCATCCTTAGGAGCTGGGATTTCATTCATGACTTTCATAGCTTCGACGATCACCAATGTTTGACCTTTTTTGACGCTATCACCAACTGTGACGAAGGCAGGTTTATCTGGACCAGCAGCCAAGTAAGCCACACCAACAAGTGGGCTCTCTACAAGATCTCCCTCAGCATCCACACTTGCTTCTGCTGGTGACGAAGTTTCTTCCACTACAGTTTCTACTGGAGCAGATGTAGGAGCTACTGGACTCGGTGTTGCTAGAACGGGCGCTGGTGCGACTTGAGCTGCAACTTCAGATACCAGTCTCGCTTCATTCTTGCTAAACTGCAACTCATCCGTCCCATTTTTATAAGAAAATTCTCTCAAACTTGACTGATCAAATTGGGCCATCAAGTCTTTAATATCGTTTAAATTCATAGTTATTTATTCTCCCAACGTTTGAAAGCAAGAACTGCATTGTGGCCACCAAAACCAAAAGTATTTGAAATAGCGTATGGAATTTCTTGCTCCAAGCCTTGTCCATAAACGACATTGGCTTCGATATAATCCGATACTTCACTTGTCCCAGCTGTCATTGGAACAAAGTTATGACGCATAGCTTCGATAGTGACAATAGCTTCTACTGCACCTGCAGCCCCCAGCAAATGTCCTGTGAAAGACTTGGTTGATGATACAGGCACTTCCTTACCAAGAACAGCTACGATGGCACCACTTTCTCCTTTTTCATTGGCAGGAGTTGAGGTTCCGTGAGCATTGACATAGGCTACTTGTTCTGGGGAAATCTCAGCTTCTTCCAAGGCTAATTTGATGGCCTTGATAGCTCCCTGACCTTCTGGATGAGGAGAAGTCATGTGGTAGGCATCACAGGTGTGTCCGTAACCAACTACTTCAGCAAGGATAGTAGCCCCACGTTTTTCAGCGTGTTCCAGACTTTCAAGAACCAACATCCCTGAACCTTCCCCCATAACAAAACCATTGCGGTCCTTATCAAATGGGATAGAAGCACGAGTTGGATCCTCTGTAGTAGAGAGAGCTGTTAGGGCTTGGAAACCAGCAATAGCAAAAGGTGTAATAGAGGCTTCTGAACCACCTACCAACATAACATCTTGGAAACCAAATTTAATTGAGCGGAAGGCATCCCCAATCGCGTCATTTGATGAAGCGCAGGCAGTATTGATGGATTTACAAACACCGTTTGCTCCAAAACGCATGGCAACATTTCCTGAAGCCATATTTGGCAAGGCTTTTGGAAGGGTCAATGGTTTCACACGTTTTGGTCCTTTGTCATTTAGGCGAATCACTTGATCTTCAATTTCTTTGATTCCACCAATGCCAGAGGCAACGATAACACCAAAACGATCTTTATCAAGAGCCTCTACATCCAAATTGGCATGATTAACAGCTTCTTGGGCTGCGTACAAGGCATACAAAGAGTAGTTATCAAAACGATTGGTATCTTTCTTTACAAAGTATTTATCAAAAGGAAAATCTTGGATTTCTGCTGCATTATGCACATCAAAGTCACTATGATCAAATTTTGTAATTTGACCAATTCCGATTTTTCCAGTTGTCAAACTATTCCAAAATTCTTCTGGTGTATTTCCGATTGGAGATGTTACTCCATAACCTGTTACTACTACGCGATTTAGTTTCATCTTTTTTACCTCTAGCTTCTGCTACATACTTAAGCCACCATCAATGGCAACCACTTGACCAGTTAGATAATCTTGACCTGCTAAAAATACTGTCAAATCTGCAACCTGCTCTGCCTGCCCAAATTCTTTCATAGGAATTTGAGCCAGCATGGCATCTTTTACCTTGTCTGATAGAACAGCTGTCATATCGGACTCAATCATTCCAGGTGCAATAGCATTAACCCTGATATTGCGATTGGCCACTTCACGCGCCACAGACTTGGTAAAACCAATCAAACCAGCCTTAGAAGCTGCATAGTTAGCTTGACCGATATTTCCCATCAAACCAACAACACTAGACATATTAATGATAGCACCTTCTCTGGCTTTCATCATCGGTTTCAAGACTGATTGTGTCATGTTAAAGGCACCAGTCAGGTTCACCTTGAGAACTTTTTCAAAATCCGCTTCTGTCATCTTGAGCATCAGGGTATCTTGAGTAATTCCTGCATTGTTAACCAAAACATCTACTGAACCTAGCTCTGCAATAGCTTGATCAACCATACGCTTAGCGTCTGCAAAATCTGACACGTCTCCTGAAATGGGAACCACCTTGACACCATAGTTTGAAAACTCAGCGAGCAATTCTTCTGAGATTGCCCCACGACTGTTTAAGACAATATTCGCTCCTGCTTGAGCAAACTTGTGGGCGATGGCAAGACCAATTCCACGACTCGAACCTGTAATAAAGATATTTTTATTTTTTAGTTGCATTCTTTTCTCCTGTTTCCTCTTGTATTTATGGGAGAAGGGATTACTTGTTTTCTAGCAAGGCTTCCAAGCTAGCCTGATCTTCAACATTGGCTAATTTAGCTGTCTTATCAATTTTTTTCACAAAGCCTGACAAGACTTTCCCCGGACCAATCTCGATAAAGTTGGTTACGCCTGCTTCTTGCATGACCCCAATACTTTCATAGAAACGAACTGGCTCCTTGACCTGACGCGTCAAAAGTTGAGCAATGTCTTCTTTTTTCATAACTGCAGCTTCTGTATTGCCGACTAGGGGACAAGTGAAATCTGAAAAACTTACCTGAGCTATAGTTTCAGCTAGTTTCTGGCTAGCAGGCTCAAGGAGAGCGGTATGAAAAGGTCCTGAAACCTTGAGAGGAATCAAGCGTTTGGTGCCTGCTTCCTGCAAGAGTTCAACAGCTCGATCAACTGCAACCACTTCTCCACCAATCACGATTTGTGCAGGTGTATTATAGTTGGCTGGGGTAACTACTCCAAGTTCAGAAGCTTTTCGACATACTTCTTCAATAACCTCTACTGGCGTATTGAGAACTGCGACCATCTTACCAGAGCCAGCAGGAGCCGCTTCTTCCATATAGGCACCACGCTTAGCAACCAAGGCTACCGCATCTTCAAAATCCAAGGCACCGCTGGCAACCAAGGCAGAATATTCTCCAAGAGACAAACCAGCAACCATATCAGGCTGATAGCCCTTTTCTTGCAGTAAACGGTAGATAGAAACCGAAGTCGCTAGAATGGCTGGTTGGGTATAGCGGGTCTGATTGAGTTTGTCTTCTTCCGTATCGATGAGATGACGCAAATCATAACCAAGTACCTGACTCGCTTGATCAATCGTTTCTTTGACAATAGGGTAGTGATCATAGAGATCACGGCCCATACCTAGATACTGGGCACCTTGACCAGCAAATAAAAAGGCTGTTTTAGTCATTTCTTACAACTCCTGCCCAACGAGAGGCTTCTTCTTGAATTTTCTTAGCTGCTCCATAGTACAAATCTTTTAGGATTTCTTCAACGGTTTCTTCTTTGGAAACAAGGCCTGCGATTTGACCTGCCATAACAGATCCACCATCCACATCTCCGTGAACAACCGCTTTGGCTAGAGCACCCGCTCCCATTTGTTCAAAGATTTCCAAATCAGGATTTTCTTGTTTAAAGGCATCTTTTTCAGCTTTTTCAAAATCACGAGTCAATTGGTTTTTAATAGCTCGAACAGCATGTCCAAAGTGTTGAGCTGAAATCGTAGTATCAATATCTCTAGCTTTTAAAATTTTCGCCTTATAATTTGGATGGGCATTAGACTCTTTGGCAACGACAAACCGAGTTCCAACCTGAACAGCCTCTGCACCTAGCATAAATCCAGCCGCAGCACCTTCACCATCCGCAATTCCTCCTGCAGCAATAACAGGAATAGATACAGCCGCAGCAACCTGGCGCACCAAGGTCATGGTTGTTAATTTACCGATATGCCCCCCGGCCTCCATTCCTTCTGCAATAACAGCGTCCGCACCGATTTTTTCCATGCGTTTAGCTAGGGCAACACTTGGTACAACAGGAATGACTGTGATCCCAGCTTCATGGAAGCGTTCCATGTATTTGCCAGGATTTCCTGCGCCTGTTGTCACTACCTTAACACCTTCCTCGATAACAAGGTCTACAATATCTTCCACAAAGGGAGACAAGAGCATGATGTTGACACCAAAAGGTTTATCCGTTAACGATTTGATCTTGTCAATATTTGCCTTGACAACTTCTTTCGGGGCATTTCCCCCACCGATAATGCCTAGTCCGCCAGCCTTGGAAACAGCCCCTGCCAAATCACCATCAGCAACCCAAGCCATTCCTCCTTGAAAGATAGGATAATCAATGTTCAATAATTCTGTAATACGCGTTTTCATAGTGCCTCCATCGTTTCTTGCTTACGTAATAGTTCGATACTGTCATAATTTGAAAATCAAACTATTGCCTAAACAAGAGGGAGCGGGTTTCCCTACTCCTTCTATCTTATATTCTGCTT
>NZ_AICU01000090.1:0-77895 GCF_000257865.1 Streptococcus mitis SK575
CTTTGATTTTCATTGAGTATGAATCAGTAAATGCTGAGAGAGTGGAGGTTTAAACTCTGACATTTGTAAGAGTTGGATCTCCCCTCTTCTATTTTGTTTTTAAATAGGGGTGAAAAGACTTTTTGCTTCTATTTAAAAATAAAATAAGGAGATCAAATCATGAATCTTTTGATTATGGGCTTACCTGGTGCAGGTAAGGGAACTCAAGCAGCAAAAATCGTAGAACAATTCCATGTTGCACATATCTCAACAGGTGATATGTTCCGAGCTGCTATGGCAAATCAAACTGAAATGGGTGTTCTTGCTAAGTCATACATTGACAAGGGTGAATTAGTTCCTGATGAAGTTACAAATGGAATCGTAAAAGAACGTCTTTCACAAGATGATATTAAAGAAACAGGATTCTTGTTGGATGGTTACCCACGTACAATCGAACAAGCTCATGCCTTGGACAAAACATTGGCTGAACTTGGCATTGAACTAGAAGGTGTCATCAACATTGAAGTAAATCCAGATAGCCTCTTGGAACGTTTGAGTGGTCGTATTATCCACCGCGTAACTGGAGAAACTTTCCACAAGGTCTTTAACCCACCAGTTGACTATAAAGAAGAAGATTACTACCAACGTGAAGATGATAAGCCTGAGACAGTAAAACGTCGTTTGGATGTGAATATTGCTCAAGGGGAACCAATCATTGCTCACTACCGTGCCAAAGGTTTGGTTCATGACATCGAAGGTAATCAAGATATCAATGATGTCTTCTCAGATATCGAAAAAGTATTGACAAATTTGAAATAAAGCGTTTTTCACACTTGCAAAAATCCGCTACAAATGTTATACTGAGATAGTCTGACTTATAATTGTTGTCTCTGTGTCTAGAGGCATCGAATCGAAATTTATGGAGGTGCTTTTGCGTGGCAAAAGACGATGTGATTGAAGTTGAAGGCAAAGTAGTTGATACAATGCCGAATGCAATGTTTACGGTTGAACTTGAAAATGGACATCAGATTTTAGCAACAGTTTCTGGTAAAATTCGTAAAAACTATATTCGTATTTTAGCGGGAGATCGTGTTACTGTCGAAATGAGTCCATATGACTTGACACGTGGACGTATCACTTACCGCTTTAAATAATCGAAAAACTTGGAGGGATAAGAAATGAAAGTAAGACCATCGGTCAAACCAATTTGCGAATACTGTAAAGTTATTCGTCGTAATGGTCGTGTTATGGTAATTTGCCCAGCAAATCCAAAACACAAACAACGTCAAGGATAAGATAGAAAGGAGAAAACATGGCTCGTATTGCTGGAGTTGACATTCCAAATGACAAACGCGTAGTAATCTCATTGACTTATGTTTATGGTATCGGACTTGCAACATCTAAGAAAATTTTGGCTGCTGCTGGAATCTCAGAAGATGTTCGTGTACGTGATCTTACATCAGATCAAGAAGATGCTATCCGTCGTGAAGTGGATGCAATCAAAGTTGAAGGTGACCTTCGTCGTGAAGTAAACTTGAACATCAAACGTTTGATGGAAATCGGTTCATACCGTGGTATCCGTCACCGTCGTGGACTTCCTGTCCGTGGACAAAACACTAAAAACAACGCTCGCACTCGTAAAGGTAAAGCTGTTGCGATTGCTGGTAAGAAAAAATAATATAGGAGGTAAAAGTCTTGGCTAAACCAACACGTAAACGTCGTGTGAAAAAGAATATCGAATCTGGTATTGCTCATATTCACGCTACATTTAATAACACTATTGTTATGATTACTGATGTGCATGGTAATGCAATTGCTTGGTCATCAGCTGGTGCTCTTGGTTTCAAAGGTTCTCGTAAATCTACACCATTCGCTGCTCAAATGGCTTCTGAAGCTGCTGCTAAATCTGCACAAGAACACGGTCTTAAATCAGTTGAAGTTACTGTAAAAGGTCCAGGTTCTGGTCGTGAGTCAGCTATTCGTGCGCTTGCTGCCGCTGGTCTTGAAGTAACAGCAATTCGTGATGTGACTCCAGTGCCACACAATGGTGCTCGTCCTCCAAAACGTCGCCGTGTATAATCATCGCATTACACTGCTTTTCGTTTAAGAGGGAGTAACTAAATGATCGAGTTTGAAAAACCAAATATAACAAAAATTGATGAAAATAAAGATTATGGCAAGTTTGTAATCGAACCACTTGAACGTGGCTACGGTACAACTCTTGGTAACTCTCTTCGTCGTGTACTTCTAGCTTCTCTACCAGGAGCAGCTGTGACATCTATCAATATTGATGGTGTGTTACATGAGTTTGACACAGTTCCAGGTGTTCGTGAAGACGTGATGCAAATCATTCTGAACATTAAAGGAATTGCAGTGAAATCGTACGTTGAAGACGAAAAAATCATCGAACTGGATGTTGAAGGTCCTGCTGAAGTAACAGCTGGTGACATTTTGACAGATAGCGATATTGAAATTGTAAATCCAGATCATTATCTCTTTACAATCGGTGAAGGTTCTTCCTTAAAAGCGACTATGACTGTTAACAGTGGTCGTGGATATGTACCTGCTGATGAAAATAAAAAGGATAATGCACCAGTTGGAACACTTGCTGTAGATTCTATTTATACACCAGTTACAAAAGTCAACTATCAAGTGGAACCTGCTCGTGTAGGTAGCAATGATGGATTTGACAAATTAACCCTTGAAATCTTGACAAATGGAACAATTATTCCAGAAGATGCTTTAGGGCTTTCAGCACGTATTTTGACAGAACATCTTGATTTGTTTACAAATCTTACTGAGATTGCTAAGTCAACTGAAGTGATGAAAGAAGCTGATACTGAATCTGACGATCGTATTTTGGATCGTACGATTGAGGAACTGGACTTGTCTGTGCGTTCATACAACTGTTTGAAACGTGCCGGTATTAATACTGTGCATGATTTGACAGAAAAATCTGAAGCAGAGATGATGAAAGTACGAAATCTTGGACGCAAGAGTTTGGAAGAAGTGAAACTCAAACTCATTGATTTGGGTCTTGGATTAAAAGATAAATAAAGGAGGAATACATGGCTTACCGTAAACTAGGACGCACTAGCTCACAACGTAAAGCAATGCTTCGCGATTTGACAACTGACCTTTTGATCAACGAATCAATCGTGACAACTGAAGCTCGTGCTAAAGAAATCCGTAAAACTGTTGAAAAAATGATTACTCTAGGTAAACGTGGTGATTTGCATGCACGTCGTCAAGCAGCTGCTTTCGTACGTAATGAAATCGCATCTGAAAACTATGATGAAGCAACTGATAAGTACACTTCTACTACAGCACTTCAAAAATTGTTCTCAGAAATCGCACCTCGTTATGCTGAACGTAACGGTGGATACACTCGTATCCTTAAAACTGAACCACGTCGTGGTGATGCAGCGCCAATGGCGATCATCGAATTAGTATAAAATCATCAATTTTGTTGAGTGTTATGATGATGGAGTCTTGTGCTCTTAGTCTAGCTCTGGTCTACCGCTAGGATTTCGGTCCTAGCGGGAACACTCATCATAAGTTGGGATAGTAGACGCTTGTTTACGAAATTGTTTTTTGCTTAAGAACAACTTCGTAAGCAGGCGTTTTTGAGTATTTTCGTTAGAATTATGCTATACTATTTGAAAAGAATCCTGTTTAATGTTCAGGTTTCTTATTTTAAGAAGAATTGGAGTTTGCTTATGAAAGCGATTATAACTGTTGTTGGTAAAGATAAATCTGGAATTGTTGCAGGTGTTTCTGGTAAAATTGCAGAATTGGGTTTGAATATTGATGATATCTCTCAAACTGTTTTGGATGAATATTTCACGATGATGGCTGTTGTATCTAGTGATGATAAGCAGGATTTTACTTATCTGCGAAATGAGTTTGAAACTTTTGGGCAAACTTTGAATGTGAAAATCAATATTCAGAGTGCAGCGATTTTCGAAGCTATGTATAATATCTAGGAGGTTATCATGGATATTAGACAAGTTACTGAAACCATCTCCATGATTGAGGAGCAAAACTTCGATATCAGAACTATTACCATGGGAATTTCCCTATTAGACTGTATTGATCCAGATATCAATCGTGCTGCGGAGAAAATTTATCAAAAGATTACGACCAAGGCGGCTAATTTAGTAGCTGTCGGCGATGAAATTGCAGCTGAGTTGGGAATTCCTATCGTTAATAAGCGTGTATCGGTGACTCCTATTTCTCTGATTGGGGCGGCGACAGATGCGACGAACTACGTGGTTCTGGCAAAAGCGCTCGATAAGGCTGCGAAAGAAATCGGTGTCGATTTTATTGGTGGCTTCTCTGCCTTGGTACAAAAGGGTTATCAAAAGGGAGATGAGATTCTCATCAATTCTATTCCGCGTGCTTTGGCTGAAACGGAGAAGGTCTGTTCGTCAGTCAATATCGGCTCAACCAAGTCTGGTATTAATATGACGGCTGTGGCAGATATGGGACGAGTTATTAAGGAAACGGCAAATCTTTCTGATATGGGGGCAGCTAAGCTGGTTGTATTCGCTAATGCTGTTGAGGACAATCCATTTATGGCGGGTGCCTTCCATGGCGTTGGGGAAGCAGATGTTATCATCAATGTCGGAGTTTCTGGTCCTGGTGTGGTCAAGCGTGCCTTGGAAAAAATTCGTGGAGAGAGCTTTGACGTAGTAGCAGAAACAGTCAAGAAGACTGCCTTTAAGATCACTCGTATCGGTCAATTGGTTGGTCATATGGCTAGTGAGAGACTGGGTGTGGAGTTTGGTATTGTAGACTTGAGTTTGGCGCCAACTCCTGCAGTTGGAGATTCTGTAGCACGTGTTCTTGAGGAAATGGGTCTCGAAACAGTTGGAACACATGGAACGACGGCTGCTTTAGCTCTCTTGAACGACCAAGTTAAGAAGGGCGGAGTTATGGCCTGCAACCAAGTCGGTGGTTTGTCTGGTGCCTTTATTCCTGTTTCTGAGGATGAGGGAATGATTGCAGCAGTACAAAATGGCTCCCTTAATTTGGAAAAACTAGAAGCCATGACAGCTATCTGTTCCGTTGGTTTGGATATGATTGCCATTCCGGAGGATACACCTGCTGAAACCATTGCGGCCATGATTGCGGATGAAGCAGCAATTGGTGTCATTAACATGAAAACTACGGCTGTTCGTATTATTCCAAAAGGAAAAGAAGGCGATATGATTGAGTTTGGTGGCCTATTAGGTACTGCACCTGTTATGAAGGTCAATGGGGCTTCGTCTGTTGATTTCATCTCTCGCGGTGGACAAATTCCAGCACCAATTCATAGTTTTAAAAATTAAGAAAATAGGAGAAAATGATGAAAAAAGAAATGAAACATGCTTTAGTAGCTTTAGGACTGTCGACTTTACTAGTCCCAAGTTTTACCAGTCAAGTAGTTTTTGCACAGGAAGAAAGTCATGAAACTACTACTAGTACAACTCGAGAAGAGGTTAAGAAAGAAATAGATAATATTAGGAAATCTTATATAGAGCTACAGGAGAAGGATAGACAAGATATATTGAAACAGATTGATGAAGCTAACTGGAGTAGTATTTCTTTTTCTCAAAATGATGTAGAACAAATCAAGAAAAAGGTTTCTGAAAATTTTACTGACAATCGTCAAAGATTTTTATCTAATTTAGATAATATAGAAAAAGAGTTATTATCAGCTCCATTATGGTATTCTAAAGAAAGATTAGCTACCTTAGACTCACACAAGAATTATAATGATTATTTGCATAATCTAAATTTTCAAATTTTTGATATGGCGATACAAAAGAAAAAGGAGCTTGTAATTACTCAAATAAGAGAAAATCCGTATTATACATCTCTTGAAAGAGAAATTACAATCAAAATTGTTTCAGAAAAATATGACTATCGTGGGCCAAATAGTTATAAGGGATTAGAAAAGTATAGTCCGTCATATGATATTCCAGAGCGTTTAAGTGAGTATTTGCGAAAATTAGTCTCTTTCTATTCTAATGATTTTCGTCCATACACAATTCCACCAACGGAAAAAAATATCAGAGAAATTAATGCTGTTGCCTTTATGGAGAAGACAGCTATTAGTAATGATGATGCACTTTCGAAAGCAGATAAAGTTTCTATGTTTAGTAAGATTGATGACATAGTAGAAGAAGCTGTTAGAAAGATCAAAACAGAAGCTGATATACGTGAGGATGCTAATTACAAAAATAGTAGAATGCTATCAGCTGAGGAATTATCTGTCTTTACTAAGCGTATCGAAGATGTTTACCAAGGAAAAGCTAAGCCTAAGGTGACAAAAGAAGAGGCTATTCAAGCAGTTTCTACTGGGACTTCATACTCAGTTTCAACTTCATCTCAAGCTACTGTTACCTCTAATGGAGAGACTAAGAAAAATCATCAAGCAAGTAAGTGGTTTAAAGAGTCTGGCAAATGGTACTATAATGACCTTTCTGGTAACCTTGTAAGAAACCGCTGGGTAGGGCGTTATTATCTAAAAGCAGATGCTTCAATGGCTGCAAGTGAATGGATTTATGATGAAGACTATAAGAGCTGGTTTTATGTAGACTCAACTGGTAGTTATGTGGAGAAAGCTTGGCAGGGAGAATACTACCTAAAACGTGGCGGTTACATGGCTAAGAGTGAGTGGGTATTTGATTCTCAGTATGATAGTTGGTATTATCTGAACCAAGACGGCAAGTACGCTCGTAACCAATGGATTAAGGATGGAGATAAGTGGTATTACTTGTTAGCTGATGGAAAATTGGCAAAAAATATGACCATTAACGGCTATAAAGTAAATGAAAAAGGTGAATGGGTATAATTTTTTAAGTTCTATTTAAGGTTATGTGTGTATACTATAATCATTAAATAAAGACCTCCTAATATTATTTGAAACAGATAACTCTGATTTAGTTTGAATTTGATTTTCATCTAATATCTTTATTTAATAGAACTCCTAAACTTTTTCATAATAATCTCCTGCAAAAGTCGCCTGTATGGGTGGCTTTTGTTTTATCATCCATGATATAATAGAAGCAAACGGAGGACGGAAAATGGTAAAAGTACGATTGTATTTGGTACGTCATGGTAAGACTATGTTTAACACGATTGGTCGCGCGCAAGGTTGGAGCGATACTCCCTTAACAGCTGAAGGTGAGAGAGGGATTCAAGAATTAGGAATCGGTTTGCGTGAATCTGGTCTACAGTTTGAGCGCGCTTATTCGAGTGATTCTGGGCGCACCATTCAGACCATGGGAATTATTCTTGATGAACTTGGCTTGCAGGGAAAAATCCCTTATCGCATGGACAAGCGTATCAGAGAATGGTGTTTTGGTAGTTTTGATGGAGCCTACGATGGTGATCTTTTCATGGGCATTATTCCTCGTATCTTTAATGTGGACCATGTTCACCAATTGTCTTATGCTGAACTGGCTGAGGGATTGGTAGAGGTCGATACAGCTGGTTGGGCTGAAGGTTGGGAAAAACTCAGTGGCCGAATCAAGGAAGGTTTTGAAGCGATTGCCAAAGAAATGGAAGAACAAGGCGGCGGCAACGCCCTTGTTGTCAGCCACGGAATGACCATTGGAACCATTGTTTATTTGATTAATGGCATGCATCCGCATGGTCTAGATAATGGCAGCGTGACGATCCTTGAATATGAGGACGGTCAGTTTAGTGTAGAAGTTGTCGGCGACCGTAGTTACCGAGAACTAGGACGGGAGAAGATGGAGGAAGCCTCTATTTAATCAGTCTAGGTTTACTTGTCATGAACTAAGAATTTGATAGGAATATCAAGATAAGAAAAAACAGCCGAGGGTAATCCTTTCGGCTGTTTTTGATGGGGAAAACTAAAGTGTAATGCTGTTATTTTTAGAGATTTTCATAAATAAGAGCAAGGAAGCTACTGTTAGAACAGTCAGGATAGTTGACAAGGCTGCGGCTACACCGTAATTCCCTCTGAGAACCTCTGTATAAATGGCTACAGTCATTGTTCTTGTTTTGACATTGTAGAGGAGGATAGAAGTAGAGAGTTCTGAAATCATTGTGACCCAAGATAGGATGGCTCCAGAAATAATACCAGATAGCATCATTGGAGTTGTAATCTTGGCAAAGGTATTGAGACGACTACTTCCTAAGCTCTCAGCAGCTTCTTCAATACTTGGGGCTATTTGTTGCAAGCTAGCAACAGATGAGCGAATCGTATAAGGCAATCTTCTGACAGATAGGGACATAATCAAGATGAAAGCTGTTCCTGTAATCATAAGAAATCCACTTCCAAATAGGCCAGTATTGAAGGAAGAAATGAAGGCAATCCCTAGAACGGTTCCTGGTACAATATAAGGAACCATACTGAGGCTGTCAATTAAGTTTGTAAACAAATTCCGTTTTCTAACGGCTAGGTAGGAGATAAATGTTGCGAATAGGACAACTAGAACTAAGGCAATCAAAGGGATACGAATGGTATTGAAAATAGCAGATCCCATACGATTGAAAGCTACCTTGTAACTGTTTAGAGAATAACCTTTGACAAATACCATACCTGATGTTTTTAGGAAAGAAGTATAAATCAAGTAGACTTGAGGTAGAACAGAGAACAAGATAATTCCGTAGACTGTTGCATAAATGGCAACCATTTTTCCTTTTGTAGTTTTTTTAGGCTCGATTGGATGGAGCGAATTCATACTGAAACTATAGCGATTTGAAATGTATTTTTGGATAAGGAAAATTGCCAAGGCAATGATAATCGCCATAATTGCTAAAGCAGATGCAAAAGCAGAATTTCCTCCAACCTCGCTAATGAATTGGGTATAGATCAGGACAGGGAAAGTCCGATATCCTTCACCAATTAACATAGGCGTTCCAAAGTCTGAGAATGCTCTCATAAATACAAGTAGGGCAGCAGCTAGTAAAGTTGGAACTAGGAGAGGTAAAACAACCGTTACGATACGCTTAAATCCGAAGGAACCCATGCTTTCAGCGGCTTCAAGTAGAGAATTGTCAATACTTTTCATTGTCCCAGCAACGTATAGAAATACCAGTGGGAATAATTGTAGTGTAAAGACAAGTACAATTCCTTTGAATCCATAAATATCGATAGCTGGAAGATGAAGGGTATTTGTCAGGAATTTAGTAATGACCCCATTTCGTCCCAGCAAGAGAATCCAGGAGTAGGCTCCTACGAAAGGAGCTGACATGGAAGCAATGATAATTAATATTTGTAGAAATTTCTTTCCCTTGAAATCATACATGGAAAAGAGGTAAGCTAATAAGGTTCCTACGACTAAGGAAGTGACAGTAGCGGTAATGGAAACCTTGAAACTGTTGACTAGTGTCTCAGAGTAGTAGGCTTTACTAAAGAAAGTGACAAAATTAGCTAGTGAGAATTGTCCTTCATGTATGAGTGCTTGCTTGAGCACAGTAACGATAGGATAAACGAGAAAGACAAGATAGGTAAGAAAGATGAAGAAAGAGGAGGCTGTCCAAATATTTAGTTTTTTACGTTCCATGGTTGACTCCTTTTATCAGGTTTTGAGAACCATCTGCAGAAAAGACGTTTAATTTTTGAGTATTGATTCGTAGACGAATACGATCGCCTTTTTGTAGATCTTCTTCAAAAGTTGATTCTTCGCTAACTTGAATTTTTGAGGCAAAGCCTGTCTCGATGAAGTATTCAGTATTCAGTCCAAGATAGACGCTATCGCTAATAGTTCCTTCAATATCTCCAGATTCATCTTTGATAAACTCTTCAGGACGAATACTTACATGAATAGCTTGTTCCTCAGCCTGATCAAGGGCGGGCATTCGAAGGGCATAGCCATCTGAAAAGACGATATAAGCGCCGTCGCTCCGTTTTTCGAGATTGGCAGGGATAATATTTGTGCGTCCGATAAAGGTTGCTACAAACTCATTAGCTGGTTTATGATAGAGTTCTTTTGGTCGGCCGATTTGTTGGATCACCCCATCTTTCATAACAGCAATTTGATCTGAAATAGCCATGGCTTCTTCTTGGTCGTGGGTCACATAGACGGTTGTAATTCCCACTTCGTGTTGGATTTCTCGAATGGCTTGACGCATATCCAAGCGAAGTTTGGCATCTAGATTACTAAGTGGCTCGTCCATGAGGAGAACACTTGGATTAACAGCTAAGGCACGTGCCAAAGCAACACGTTGTTGTTGTCCACCACTGAGTTTATCGGGCTTTCGATCCGCATATTGAGCAATTTGCATGAGTTCAAGATATTTATTGGTCTGTTGAATCAATTCTTCTTTTGGAACTTTCTTTTGCTTGAGACCAAAAGCAACATTATCTCGGACAGTCAAATGTGGGAAAATAGCGTAGTTTTGAAAAACCATGCCAATATTGCGTTTGCTGGGTTCCATATTATTGATTTTTGTATCATCGAAGTAAAATTCTCCGCCTTCGATACTGTTGAAACCTGCAATCATACGAAGAAGGGTCGTTTTCCCACACCCTGAAGGCCCAAGAAGGGTAAAGAGACTTCCTTTTGGAATTGTAATGTTCAAATTCTCAATAACAGGGACATCGTGATAGATTTTTTTTGCGTTAATAATTTTGATCTCACTCATAGTGAACCTCTTTTACTGTTTAGATTGGATATCTGTAAAGACTTCGTTGTATTTTTTAACGATATCTGATTTATTCTTGATGACATAATCATAATCTTCAGTGAGTGTTTTGATTTTGTCAATTGGTTTCATATTTTCGCTCGTTTTAGCATTTTTACGAACAGGACGGTTAGTAGTGGTTGTACCAAGTGTATCTTGTACTTCTTGAGAGATAATAAAATCGATAAATTTCTTGGCATTTTCCATATTTTTCGCTTTTTTAACGATAGCAGCACTAGCAGGTAGGAAGACTGTTCCTTCTTTTGGATAGACTACCTTAATGTTAGCTCCGTCATTTAAGAGTTTAACTGCTGGATCTTCATAAGAGAGACCAACAGCCATTTCTCCGTCAGCGACTGCTTTATAGACACCAGATGAGCTTGAACCGATTTTACCATCAATAAGTGTGAAGAGATCTTTTACATAAGACCAAGCTTTATCGTCTTTGTAACCACCTTGAGCTTGTAGCATATTTGTTAATTGAGCAAAGGCGCTAGAAGAGTTTGCTGGGTCAGCAGTTGCGATTTTTCCTTTTAGTTCAGGTTTGAGAAGGTCGCTATATCCTTCGATGTTCATGCCTTTCGTTAAATCAGGATTGACGATTAAAACACTACCATCTAGTGTATAAGGTGTAGAGTAGCCAGTTGTGTTTTGATATTCTTTGATAACATTATCATTTTCTTTTGAAGTATAGTTTTCAAAGAGTTCTCCGTGGGTAGCATATTGTGTATAAGAACCACCAAAGATGACATCGGCTACAGGAGCTTCTTTTTCTGACTCTAGTTTTTTGAAAAGTTCTCCAGTACCAGCTTGAATCAGTTCTACTTTGATACCATATTTTTCTTCAAAGGCAGGAATAGTTGCTCCGATTAAGCCCTCTGAGTTTGGTGAATAAACGACTAGCGAACCGCCGTCTCCTTTATCAGATGAACCGCCATCGGCAGATTCATTAGAAGAACAAGCAGCAAGACCAAAAAGGGCTAGTCCGCAAGCAGCATAATACATCCATTTCTTTTTCATGATGGATACCTCCGTTGTGTTATTTAAGTTTATTTTAAAACAATGTAAGCGTTTTTAAAACCGATAATTCTATTCTATTAGAGTAAAATTCTCTACAAAAACGGAAGTAATCTTTTTGATTTTATAGTAGGGTTTGACAGTTAATCACTGGTAAGTCAAATTTTATTTTTTAGATTGGATATCTGTAAAAATGTCATTGTACTTTTTAAGAATAGTAGATTTATTTTTAATGACATAATCGGAATCTTCAGTGGCAATATTGATTTCTGTCATAGCCTTCATATTTTTATTGGTTCTAGCATTTTTACGAATGGGTCTGATTGTTGTTTCAGTTCCTAGCTTATCTTGGATTTCTTGAGAAAGTAGGAAATCGATAAATTTCTTAGCGTTTTCCATATGTTTGGCGTTTTTGACGATAGCCGCATTACCAGGTAAAAAGACGGTTCCTTCTTTTGGATAAATGACTTTTACATCAACTCCGTCGTTTAAAAGTTTTAAGGCAGGATCTTCATAGGTGAGCCCTACAGCCATTTCTCCATCGGCGACAGCTTTGTAAACATTTGAAGAACTAGATGCAATCTTCCCATCTACCAGGGTAAATAGATTTTTCACATAAGTCCAAGCTTGTTCATTTTCGTATCCACCTTGATCGACAAGCATGTTTGTTAATTGAGCAAAGGCGCTAGATGCGTTACTTGGATCAGCAGTAGCAATTTTTCCTTTTAATTTAGGATTGAGTAGATCATTGTAGCCTTCAATTTTAATATCTTTTGTAAGAGCTGAATTGGCAATGATAACACTGACATCCAGTGTGTAAGGTGTGTAGAATCCTGTTTTATTTTGATATTCAGGGATTATCTGGTCATTTTCTTGGGAAATATAAGGTTCAAAAAGTTTTTCGTTAGAAGAGAAGAGAGCGTAGGAGCCTCCGAAAATGACATCGGCTACTGGGGATTCTTTTTCGGCCTCAGCTTTTTTGAACAATTCACCAGTGCTGGCTTGTACTAAGTCAACCTTAATACCATATTTTTCTTCGAAGGCTGGGATTGTTTCTTCGATAAGGTCTTCAGGGTTAGGCGAGTAGACAACCAAAGTGCTATCTGAATCTTTTTCAGTGCTAGTTTCCGCTTCTATAGGTGAAGAACATCCTGATAAAGAAAGGAATATCCAGCCACAAGAGAGAAAGAATAGTATTTTTTTCATAAGTATCTCCTTTTTTACGAACATTTTCTCTACCTAGATTGTTAATGTCTTTAAATTGTAGAGTTCTACAGGATATAATAAAAACCTTAAAGAAATCTAAAACGAAAAATAGGAAATGAGTTCCTAGAGTAAGAATTGGTGAATTGTAGCTGAGATTTTGATGGTAATCCTCTTCAAAACACGTCACTTTATCTGTGATCTCAAAGCTATGATTTGAGTAGTTAGCACTTTGATTTTCATTGGGTAAAAGTACAAAATAAAAAGATTGCTAGAGTTGAGCAATTCTTTTACATCAATGGTTTTTATCCATGAGTTTTAATTCTTTTGGAGAAATATGGAGATACTTTTTAAAAACTTTTGCAAAATATTTATAGTCTGAAAATCCAACTTGTTCAGAGATATCGCTTAAGGGGGAGTTGGGGGACTCAGCTATTTTATTTATAGCTTGCTTGAGCCGGTAGCGTAAGATATATTCATTTAGTGTCATTGGGAAGTCTTCTTTGATAACCTTATATAGATAACTTTCGCTATACCCTAGATTCTCTGCAATGCTAGAAATGGTAAAGTGCATACAGTAGTGTTGATGAACAAATTCAAGAATTTGCTGAATGATTTGGTTTTGTGTATCAATTTGTTGGATAGAGGTGAGTAAAGTTTGATATTCTTCTAAAAAAGGAGTTTCTTGACGAGTGCTAACTCGTAATCGCAAAACAATTTTTTGAAGACATTCTGTCAACTCCTTGGTATCAATTGGTTTGGATAAGAAATCAACTGCTCCATATTGCATGGCTTTTTTGGCATTTTGAAAATCGTTATAACCTGATAAGATAACTTTTTCATAGGAGAGAGTACGAGTGGCTTCAAACATCATAAAAGCATCCATAATTGGCATTGTGATGTCTGTTAAGACAATATGGGGTTCTTTTTCTTGGATGAGTTTCATTCCCTCTTGACCGTGACTGGCAGTTCCTACGACTTGGATACCTAAGGCAGAGTAGTCTACGGCAATCTCTAGCCATTTTCGAATGAGGTGTTCGTCTTCTACGATAATGAGCTTAAACATGAGTTAGTCCTTTCGTTATAAATTTGACCCAAGTTTCTCCTTGACGATTGACTCCTAAATCTAGCTGGACATCAGAAAAGAAATTGCTCAATCGTTTATAGCTGTTAACGATGCCATGCTGGGTATGAGGGCTTTCTAAAGAGTCTAAAATAGCGAGTCGCTCTTGTTTTGTGAGTCCTCCAGCATTATCCTTGACTAAAAAAGTTAGAGAATCTGATTCCAAGGTAATTTGGATATCAATATGAAGATCAATACGGTATTGCATTCCATATTTTATAGCATTTTCTACTAGAGGAAGCAAGAAAAGTTTAGGAATAGGCTGATTATCGACAGTTTCTGGACAGACAATATCATAAGAAAAGTGCTCAAAACGAATCTTATGAATAATCAGGTAATCCTCTATAATCTTTAAATCCTGACAAATGGTTGTTTCTTTTTCTAAATCGGTGATACTGTAGCGAAGAATGCGCGTGAGGTTTTGAATCAGGTCTTGTGTGAGAGCGGCATCCATTAAAGAAGTAATTTTAATTGTCTCAAGTGTATTGTAGAGAAAATGAGGATTGAACTGAGCTTCCAGCATTTTTCTTTCAAAAATCCACTTTTCTTTTTCGATGGTTAGCATTTTTTGATGAAGTTGATCTAATTCATACAACATATTATTAATTTTTTCTGCCATAAATTCAAACTCATCACCTGTTTGTAGAGAAAGCCTTTTTTCTGCTTGTTTGGGAATTTCTTGAAGTTGGTAAACCAAACTTTCAATAGGAACAGCATTGTGTGTCGCAATTTTATGAGCAATTCGCCTTGCTTGCCAAAAGTAGAGGAAGAATATACATAAGGTGAGAATGGAGGCTAGACCAAGTAAGCTAGGAATGGGAAAGAAGGATTGAAAAGTATAGATTGAAAAAATAGCACTGACTTTTTCTTTTTGAACAATAAGCGGTTCGTTCGCATACCAGTGGGTGCGAGAGTGTAGGAGTTTTTCATCAAATTTTTCAAGAGTGGAACGAGTGAACTGATTTGTATTGTTAGAAAACATATTTCCAAAGCTATCGGTAATGATGTATTTGGAATTGATCATTGGGAAACTTGAGATGAAATCATTCTCATTTACGAAAGCAATAGTATAGGCCTTAACTCGTTGGTTTTGAAGTAGTGGTTTGATAAAGAGTGTGTAGTGTTGCTTGTCTGAAGAGAGTGCAATTTTTTCTGTCACTTTTTCTTGAGAAGGATTTTGAATGAGCAATTTTAGATAGTAGGGAGATAAAATACTTTCTTGATGATTGCGATTGGTACTAAATAGTAATTCACCTGTATCACTTAGGATAATGAGGTCAGAACTAAGCTTCAGTCTAGCTTTTGTCTCGTAAAATAAGCTAAAGACTTCTCGCTCTGTGTGTTTGCCATCCAAAAATCCTGGAATCATTTTATGGTTCATAGTAGTCAGGAGCTCATTATTGGCTTCTTTCATCTCTTGAACCTGTTTGACAATCTGTCTCGTATCTTTGGAGAGTTGCTGCTTTTGTAAAAAATAGGAAAAACCAAAAAGTAAAATGAGTAGTAAAAGAGAGGTCATAAAAGCTGCGATAGAGCTTCTATGGAGAATTTCTTTTTGGAGAGATTTTTTAAAGGAATGAGACATCCGCTACCTCCTTGGAAGGGTTTTCTGTTATAAGTATAGCAGTTTAAAAATTCTAGAGCAAGGTAAAATAGAAAAGTATAGAATAGAACGAGACCAAATTCCCTCAAAAATGGTATAATAGTAACATCACAAAATTGGAGAGAGACCATGAGTTTTTACAATCATAAAGAAATTGAGCCTAAGTGGCAGGGCTACTGGGCAGAACATCATACATTTAAGACAGGAACAGATGCTTCAAAACCGAAGTTTTATGCTCTTGATATGTTCCCTTATCCGTCTGGAGCGGGTCTGCACGTAGGACACCCAGAAGGTTATACTGCAACCGATATCCTCAGCCGTTACAAACGTGCGCAAGGATACAACGTACTTCACCCAATGGGTTGGGATGCTTTTGGTTTGCCTGCAGAGCAATATGCTATGGATACTGGTAATGACCCAGCAGAATTTACAGCGGAAAATATTGCCAACTTCAAACGCCAAATCAATGCGCTTGGATTTTCTTACGACTGGGATCGTGAAGTTAACACGACAGATCCAAACTACTACAAGTGGACGCAATGGATTTTCACTAAGCTTTACGAAAAAGGCTTGGCCTATGAAGCTGAAGTGCCAGTAAACTGGGTTGAGGAATTGGGAACTGCCATTGCCAATGAAGAAGTGCTTCCTGACGGAACTTCTGAGCGTGGAGGCTATCCAGTTGTCCGCAAACCAATGCGCCAATGGATGCTCAAAATCACGGCCTACGCAGAGCGTTTGCTCAATGACTTAGATGAACTTGATTGGCCAGAGTCTATCAAGGACATGCAGCGCAACTGGATTGGGAAATCAACTGGTGCTAATGTAACTTTTAAAGTTAAGGGAACAGACAAGGAATTCACAGTCTTTACCACTCGTCCGGACACCCTTTTCGGTGCGACTTTCACTGTTTTGGCTCCTGAACATGATTTGGTTGACGCTATCACAAGTCCAGAGCAAGCAGAGGCAGTAGCAGACTATAAACACCAAGCTAGCCTTAAGTCTGACTTGGCTCGTACAGACCTTGCTAAAGAAAAAACTGGTGTTTGGACTGGTGCTTATGCCATCAACCCTGCCAATGGTAAGGAAATTCCAATCTGGATTGCCGACTATGTTCTTGCTAGCTATGGTACAGGTGCGGTCATGGCTGTGCCTGCCCACGACCAACGTGACTGGGAATTTGCCAAACAATTTGACCTTCCAATCGTAGAAGTACTTGAAGGTGGAAACGTTGAAGAAGCTGCCTACACAGAAGATGGCCTTCACGTTAATTCAGACTTCCTAGATGGACTCAACAAAGAAGACGCGATTGCCAAGATTGTGGCTTGGTTGGAAGAAAAAGGCTGTGGACAAGAGAAGGTTACCTACCGTCTCCGCGACTGGCTCTTTAGCCGTCAACGTTACTGGGGTGAGCCAATTCCAATCATTCATTGGGAAGATGGGACTTCAACAGCTGTTCCTGAAAGTGAATTGCCACTTGTCTTGCCAGTAACCAAGAATATTCGCCCTTCAGGTACAGGAGAAAGTCCACTAGCTAACTTGACAGACTGGCTTGAAGTGACTCGTGAAGATGGTGTCAAGGGTCGTCGTGAAACCAACACCATGCCACAATGGGCAGGTTCAAGCTGGTACTACCTCCGCTATATTGACCCACACAATACTGAGAAATTGGCTGACGAGGATCTTCTCAAACAATGGTTGCCAGTAGATATCTATGTGGGTGGTGCAGAGCATGCCGTTCTTCACTTGCTTTACGCTCGTTTCTGGCATAAATTCCTCTATGACCTCGGTGTTGTTCCAACTAAGGAACCATTCCAAAAACTCTTTAACCAAGGGATGATTTTGGGAACCAGCTACCGTGACCACCGTGGGGCTCTTGTGGCGACTGACAAGGTTGAAAAACGTGACGGTTCCTTCTTCCATGTAGAAACAGGGGAAGAGTTGGAGCAAGCACCAGCTAAGATGTCTAAATCGCTTAAGAACGTTGTTAACCCAGACGATGTGGTGGAACAATACGGTGCCGACACCCTTCGTGTCTATGAAATGTTCATGGGGCCACTTGATGCTTCAATCGCTTGGTCAGAAGAAGGTCTGGAAGGAAGCCGTAAGTTCCTTGACCGTGTTTACCGTTTGATTACAAGTAAAGAAATCCTTGCGGAAAACAATGGCGCTCTTGACAAGGTCTACAACGAAACAGTCAAATCTGTAACAGAGCAAATCGAGTCCCTCAAATTCAACACAGCTATTGCCCAACTCATGGTCTTTGTCAACGCTGCCAACAAGGAAGACAAGCTCTATGTAGACTACGCCAAAGGCTTCGTTCAGTTGATTGCACCATTTGCACCTCACTTGGCAGAAGAGCTCTGGCAAACTGTTGCAGCAACAGGTGAGTCAATCTCTTACGTGGCTTGGCCAACATGGGACGAAAGTAAATTGGTTGAAGACGAAATCGAAATCGTCGTCCAAATCAAAGGTAAAGTCCGTGCCAAACTCATGGTTGCTAAAGATCTATCACGCGAAGAATTGCAAGAAATTGCTCTAGCGGATGAAAAAGTCAAAGCAGAAATTGACGGTAAGGAAATCGTGAAGGTGATTGCAGTACCTAACAAACTCGTTAATATTGTTGTGAAATAAGATAGGAATCCTTCAGAGTAGAATCTGGGGGATTTTTTATTTGACAGGAAGTTTCTGTTTTGTTAATATGATTAACAAAGAAAAGGGAGATTATGGATAAAAAAGAATTTATTGCATTTAATAATCGTTTCAATAGATTTATTTTAGCGTTTGACCAGTTAAAAAAAAATCAACATAAAAGTGGTGTTGACAAATCCATTACGTTGAATGAGGTACATTTGATTGTTGTGATTGGGGAAAATCAGCCCTTAAATCTAGTAAAATTATCTGAATTATTAGAAGTTTCAAGAAGTGCAATAACTCAAAGCGTTAGGAGATTGATTCAAAAAAATTTAGTTGTTTTTGATTTTGATCCGAATAATGGGAAAAATAAATATTTGAGATTATCTGAAAAAGGTATCGAAATTTTTAAAATCCATAAGGAGCAACAAGCATATATTGAAAAATCAATCTTTTCAGTTTTAAACAACTATAGCGAGGGGGAACTTCAAATAGTTGTGAAATTGATGGATGATATTGAAAAGGTGTGGGGAGAATTACCGTGGTAAAAGTCACGGTAAATTTCAAATATAATTGTTAAGCAGATTAACAAAAAGGAGAAGATATGACTGTAAACATAGAACTGATTTCACAAACAGATTTAGCGGATGAATCTTTTTATATTGCTATTAATGGTTTAGAACCAAGGGCAATGTATTGTGTAGAAATGTACCTGTCTGATTATTACTGTATAAATGCTCCTTTGCTTTTAGATCATGATGTTATATGGAAATCAACCGCAATTTTTTTATCTGATCAGGACGGTATGATTGATACCTCTCAGACAGCATCTATTTCGGGATCTTATAAAGGAGTTTCAGAAATGGGATTATTCTTTAATGCGAAACCGTTGAAGAACAGGAAAAGGAGATTACCGAGTTCTCTTGATAGAATTCCATTACGAGATTGTTTTGGTGTTGAAATTAAAATCAGGCTGGGGAAAGATATGGTCGCGGAGCAAAGTTTTGTAAGGCGTTATATGAATCTAGGAGTAAGATATCAAGATATCTATGACAAGCATTTTCAAGGTCGATTATTTTATGATGAAAAGTTAAGAAGGGCGCCAGCCGTGATTATTGTTAGTGGTAGTGAGGGAAGAATTGAAAAAGCTCAGAATATTGCCCAACTTTTATCTTCAAGAGGCTATATTTGTCTTGCGATAGCTTATTTTGGTTTAGAGGGATTACCCCAAAATTTAGAACGAATTCCAATAGAATGTCTGGAGGAGGCGAAAGATTTTCTATATCATCATCCTCAAGTTGATAATACAAAAATAGGAATATATGGTCGCTCTAAAGGAGCAGAACTTGTTCTGGCTGGACAAAGTATTTTGAAAGATGTGCAATGTTTGGTACTCAATTCCCCCTCAAATGTAATATTTGAGGGAATAAAGGGAAAACTCAACTCTCATTCATCTTCTTGGACATATTTACAAAAAGAACTTCCGTATCAAAAATTTCAGTTAGGAAATTATCTGTTAAACAAGTTTTTTGGAAAACATATTCCTGAAGATAGTAGGGCTCAGATTGATGTGAGTAAAATTTCCTCTCCTTTATTATTACTAGGAAGCGATGTTGATGAAATATGGAATGCATCATCCGCGATAGATGATATCATTTCACATTATAAAGGGGAATCCATTTTGTTTAAAAAATACCATGAAACAGGGCATATGTTGACGATTGCTTATCAACCGAATCATCGTTATAGAAAAGATTGGCGCTTATTAATGAAAGAAAGTGTAGACTCTTGGTTTGCTACGATAAATTTTTTTGATACACATCTGAAGAATTTGTAGATAGTGCTGAACCGTACTATAATAGTCCCAACTAAGATAAAAACACAGTTCTGGTTGGTAGTCCAGTCTACAAAAGCAAACACTAAAACAAGAGAAATTTGAATACAAACAGTAAAAAATAGAGAGAAGCATAAGGGGAATTAACTCACTCGTTCCCATATTTGATTATTCCTCTATAAAGTGGATGGATGATTTTTATAAGAGGAGTTTGCATTATTGAATAGAAAACCAAGTGTTTCCTAAAATTTTCATTGAGATATGTTATACTATATTCAATAAGTGAAACAAGGAGAAAGCTATGCCAGTAAATGAATATGGTCAGATGATTGGGGAGTCAATGGAAGGTTATACACCAGGTGAATTGCCTTCTATTGATTTCTTAGAAGGGCGTTATGCTCGAATAGAAGCTCTTTCAGTGGAAAAGCATGCGGAGGATTTATTAGCTGTTTATGGTTCAGATACTCCTCGGGAGATGTGGACCTACCTCTTTCAGGAACCAGTGGCAGATATGGAGGAACTGGTTAGCCTTTTAAATCAGATGTTGGCTCGTAAGGACCGCTTTTACTATGCGATTGTAGACAAGGCAACTGGTAAGGCTTTGGGAACTTTTTCCCTCATGCGAATTGATCAGAATAACCGAGTAATAGAAGTGGGAGCTGTCACTTTTTCTCCAGAGCTAAGAGGCACACGGATAGGAACAGAAGCTCAGTATCTACTGGCTCGCTATGTCTTTGAAGACCTAAACTATCGTCGTTATGAGTGGAAATGCGATGCTCTTAACCTGCCATCAAGACGAGCAGCGGAACGTTTGGGCTTTATTTATGAAGGAACCTTCCGTCAGGCAGTGATTTATAAGGGGCGTACGAGGGATACGGATTGGTTGTCTATGATTGATAAGGACTGGCCAAAAATCAAAGCTCGTTTGGAAATATGGTTGCGTCCTGAAAACTTTGATAAAAATGGACAACAGTACAAGAGCTTGAGAGAGCTTTAAGAGGTGTTGAGATGATTACTATTAAAAAGCAAGAAATTGTCAAGCTAGAGGATGTTTTGCATCTCTATCAGGCTGTCGGTTGGACAAATTATACCCATCAACCTCAGATGCTGGAGCAGGCCTTGTCTCATTCATTAGTAATTTATCTGGCGCTTGATGGCGATGCTGTGGTGGGCTTGATTCGTTTGGTTGGAGATGGATTTTCATCAGTTTTTGTACAAGATTTGATTGTTTTGCCTAGCTATCAGCGCCAAGGGATTGGTAGCTCCTTGATGAAAGAGGCTTTAAAAGATTACAAAGATGCTTATCAAGTCCAGCTGGTGACAGAAGAGACAGAAAGAACCTTTGGCTTCTATCGTTCTATGGGCTTTGAAATCTTATCCACCTATAATTGTATAGGGATGACTTGGACGAATCGAGAAAAATAACAAAACTTGTTTTTTCTTAAGCAAAGTTTAAGGATGGTCTAGTATCATATAGTCATTAAATAAAGACCTCCTAACTTTATTTAATGAAATCCTAAAACTTTTTTTCATCATAATCTCCTAATGAAGTCACCCAATCAGGTGACTTTTTTGTGGGTAGGTGATGGTGATAGAATTTTTTTGTAAAATAGTAAAATATGAGAAAAGTTAAGCTAGTTTTAAGCTTCGTCATGTATCATATAGTTATTAAATAAAGACCTCCTAACTTTATTTAATAAAATCCTAAACTTTTCTTTTTCATAATAATCTCCCTTAACTCCACCCAATCAGGTGGAGTTTTTTGGCTCTATTTCAGGCTTTTGGGGAGTTTTCTAAACATCATTTTTCGATAACTTTCTCCCAATCTTATAAACTTTATTGGACAGATTATAAAGTTGAAGAAGCTAAATGGGTGAGGTTGTAAAGTTTTGACAAATTTTGTGAACTATGGGATAATGGAGAGGAATTAAGGATTAGTTCTATATCATGGACTAGAAAAGACCCCAAGCTAACTTCCACATTAAGCTTGGGGTCTTTTTTGACACTACCTATCTTTGTTTAGCCATTTATCGACTAAGCGAAGAACAACACCGATCACAATTGGTCCGATGATAGTTTTAAGGATTAGTTCCATCATGGGCTATCTCACCTCCTTTCGTAGGCGGTGTAGAAGTGTCGAACAATATTATACCATAAAAATGTTAAACTCGGGAGGCACCCAATCAGGTGGAGTTTTTTGGCTCTATTTCAGGCTTTTCGGGAGTTTTCTAAACATCATTTTCCGATAGCTTTCGCTTAATCTTGAACGTCTTGTAGTACAGAGGTTCAAGAGGATATAAACCTTTGACAAATTTTGTGAACTATGGGATAATAAAAGGGAATTAAGTATTGTGTCTATATCATAGGCTAGAAAAGACCCCAAGCTCACGTCCAAATAAGCTTGGGGTCTTTTTGACACTATTTGTCCTTGTTTAGCCATTTATCGACTAAGCGAAGAACGACACCGACCACAATTGGTCCGATGATAGTTTTAAGTATTGTATCCATCATGGGCTAATTCACCTCCTTTCGTAGGCGGTGTAGCAGTGCCGAACAATATTATACCATAAAAGAGAAATTGGACAAAAACTCAATTTCAGGAGAAAATGAAGTAAATCTTTCCACAATAAAACGCATAGTATCAAGGTTTTTCAACACCTGATATTATACGTTTTTTGATTTTAAAGACTTTTTTCTCAGACTCATGCTTGGTTTTGTCAGTTTTCTTACCTTCTCTTTACAGAAACTGAATTTTACACGGCAGATTTGTCACAAAATGGATTATTTGATTTTACGACTTTGTTTATCATCTTTAATTTAGTTTTACTTGCTTTAGCAGCTGGGCAGGATACAAGTGGAAGAGGGGATATTAACAAAAGTGGAGAAAATTACATTAGTTCCTCTCCACTTTTACGTTTCTAGCTAATTGGTAATTATAACTTATTACGATTGAAGTCACCTATCCTTATCTTTCAAAAAATGATCAATCTTAGCCATCATGAGCTTGTGCTCGTATATTTTACAGATATCACGAGCCTGTAAATAATAGTCAAGAATTTCATCGTGCTTTAAAAAATCTTTTCCGGCATTTGCAACGATAGTTAAAAGAGGCGCCAGCTGATAGCTGGTCTCTTTTTGTTTACAAAAGTCAATGGTTTCCAAGGCTTCCTGGACGGCTTCTAATTCCTTCCCTTTAGAGTGTAAATAATAGGCGAAGTTATGTTTAACTCGAATATAACCAAATAAATACTCTTGGTGGTTTAAATCTTTTTCCTGATACAAACTGATAAGAAGTGAGTTATTTTCTTCGTATTCTGCATCACGCCCTACAGAAAAATAAAAATTAGATAAAGTATTGAGAAGTTTAAGATATACAGATGAGCTGACCGAAAGCTTTGGCAAAGCGTTTTCTAGACTGGCGATAGCTTCATCTTTGGAACTATGTAAGTAGAAAAGGATAATCGCTTGAATCCATAGAAGATAAAATTCATCCTCAGTAGACAGATACTGATACTTTTCTTTTTCTAAGTTTAAGAGGTATTCTAAATCCTCGTAATTACGATCTTCAAGTAATTTTTCTGCTAATTTCTTAAACGGTGTTATATTGGAAGTTATTTCAATCTGTTCATCGAAAAAATAATCTAAGGGAACTTGAAGCCGATTTGCAAGTTTATAGAGTAAATCAGCAGCAGGCATATAGTTGCCACGTTCTATTTTGCTGATTTGGCTTTGCTCACAAATTCCTTCGGAAAGTGTTTTTTGTGAGAATCCTTTTTCTTTTCTCTTGGATTTTAGTTTATCAGATAATATGCTCATCTTTAAACCTTCTTTAAATAAATTTACGATTAATTATATACTTTTAATCTCTATTTTTCAACTTTTCAACATAAAATAGTCTCAAAAGAATAAATTGAAAAAAAACTGAAAAAAAGAATACTTTTTATTGACAAAGAATATTTAAAGTAGTACACTTACAAGTGTAAAGATAAAAAAAGGTGGTTAATATGAGTATTTTAGCAAAGTTTCGTAAAATCATTTTTAGATTATCTTTTTTCAGAATTGTTTGTAAGCGGTTGCGTTTAAAAACTGTAAATCAATCACAATATATTTGGGGTTCGAGAGTTATACAATAAGCTGCAACAACTAGTGGAGTTGATCTTGAGCTGGCGGATTGATTTATTAAACTTTTTGTGAAGTAACATTTATAAAATGGATCGTGCCACAGATTGAAGGACTTAAAGGGGGATTGTAAGTTTGCTATACCCTATTACCCTCTCCCATAAGTAGTTTATACAGGAACTACTCTATTATGTCTTTTGATGTGGGTGTATAGATGTTAGGAGGAGAATAAAATGAGAAATCCAGTAATACAGACATCTAATTTATCAAAATCCTATGATGGGAAAATTGTCTTAGATAAGATAGACTTTACGCTAAAACAGGGAGAAATCTATGGCTTACTAGGAAGAAATGGCGCTGGAAAGACTACCTTTATCAAAGCTATTTTAGGTTTAACAGCGATGGATAGTGGTGAAGTGAAGATTCTATCTGAAAAACTGTCAGGGGACTTTTCTAAGGACTTGCTATCTCAAATCGGTGTGGTATTGGACAGTGCTTCTTTTTATCCTAATTTAACGGGACCTGAAAATCTTTCTATTTTTGCAAGATTGAGAGGAATTTCGCTAAAACAGATAGAGCAAGCGTTACAAGTAGTAGGATTAGATGGGGAAAATAAAAAACTATTCAAGCAGTATTCTCTGGGAATGAAGCAAAGGTTAGCAATTGCTAACGCTATTATGTACCAGCCGAAAATTCTGATATTAGATGAACCAACAAATGGTTTAGATCCTATTGGTATCCTTGAAATGCGCCGTTATCTAAAGGAACTCAGTACCAATCATGACATTTCAATTTTAATATCCAGTCACATTATTTCAGAACTTGAAAAGCTTGTGGATAGAGTTGGGATACTGCATGATACCCATCTTATTGCTGAAAAGACTATGCAGAATTTGATAGATGGTGCAGAGAGAAGGAAAATCCACCTAATTGTTTCGGATGCTTCTCAAGCTAAGGAAGTGCTTTGCATGATAAATCTGCAAGAACAGATTAGTATTCTTTCGGATATAGAACTTGAACTTCAGGGAGAATCACCTACTTTTGATATTGCGATCGTATCTAACGCCTTAAAAGACAACGGAATAGTTCTAAAAGAATATTATTATAAAAACAATGAAAGTTTAGAGGATTACTTTAAGCGGATAACAGGAGGTGAGGGAATTGCTTGATTTAGTGAAGATTGAATTTCTCAAACAAAGGCATCAAAAACTGAATTTTGTCGTATATGGTGTTGTTTCCCTCTACCTAGCTCTCATCTGTTATTACGTAAATGATGCGAGAGGATTGTTTGACTCCTTTCCCTTTGTCTATAAATTTTCTTTATCTTATTTAAACTTTTTGATTCTCCCTTTGTATTGTGTTTCCTATACAATACAGGCATTTGGTGTAGAATATCGCTATCGCATCATGAACAACTTGAAACTCGCTTCAGCAAATCTAATGAAGACATTCTGGGCTAAGATTTTGTATATAGAAATCAACGCTCTGTGTATCATGTTATTCACCTATATTTCGGTTTCCTTATTCGCACTACTATCCCGCTTTTCTTCGACAGTCAGTTTGTCTTTATTATTAAGATTCTTCTATCTTTGTATGAGTAGTGGTATCTTAATTCCCATGGGAGTATTTCCTTTAGTTGCTTTGGTCATGATAAAAGTCAGAGGCAAGGAGATAGTTGGGAATTTGGTCGGTGTCATGTATGTTTTAGTGTCATTTTTTTTAGCAAGGACGAGTCCAAATATCAGTCCAGTAACAAGTGCTAACAGTTTAATCTGGGAAGGAAACAGAGAAGGAGTGGTGCTTCAACAGCCAGCTATCTTATCGATTGTTGTACTAGGTTTATCTTTACTTTTTTTGTCTTTCTTGTCCATTAAATCTTGGTTAAGAAAGGTGGATGAATAAATGTTGATGCTAGAATTGACTAAACTAAGAAGGCGAAAGATACTGTATATGATTCCCTTTGTAGCCATCCTGCTCTTTTTGTTAGAGTTTATGATTGGTCATCAGATTTATCAAGGGCATTCGTACGGTAGTGTGAATGGCTGGTATGTAGAAAATGGTTTCTTCTTTTTGAATTACTATTTTCTTCTCCCTTTTGCGAGCATGATTTTAGTGGATTTGATAAGAATAGAACAAGTGTCTAAAACGATTTCAAATCTCAGACTGATTCCTGTCGATTTGAAACAATTACTCCAAGCGAAGTTTATGCTTGCCTTGTTGATTAATCTACTAGTTAGTGAATTCACTTTTTTGACTATGCTTGTCCTAGAGCTAATGGATGGTGATTTTGCTTTCTCTAGTATTTCAATGTTATCTTGGGGACTTGTTTATGGAGCAATTGCTTTTGCTTATACACTGTCTGCTGGTATTATTGTCCTCTTCTTAGGAAAATATCGGAAGGAACTTATCCTTGCCCTACCACTTGCCTTTTTATTGTCATTTGCAGGTTTGTTTGCTTTAACAACGGTTGTTGGGCGGTATTATCTGGCAAATGTACTACTAATCATCATGGAGGACTTCACGGTTTTAACAGTTTTTGTATATGCCATATGGCTAGTTACCTTGGTGGCATGTCTCCTTTATTTGTTGGCAGATAAACGCATGATGAACATTATTTTTGCTTATAAATGACAAGCTGAGTAGATGAGAATATAAACCTTTGACAAATTTTGTGAACTCTGGGATAATAAAAAGGAATTGAGTACTAGTTCTATATCATAGGCTAGAAAAGACCCCAAGCTAACTTCCACATTAAGCTTGGGGTCTTTTTGACACTATTTGTCCTTGTTTAGCCATTTATCGACTATCCGAAGAACGACACCGACCACAATTGGTCCGATGATAGTTTTGAGTACTAATTCCATCATGGGCTGTCTCACCGCCTTTCGTAGGCGGTGTAGCAGTGCCGTAGAATATTATACCACATAAGTGCTAAACTCGGGAGTCACCCAATCGGGTGGCTTTTTTGTTTGTGGCTTGGTTTTTTGATATAATAGAGCCATGAGTAGAATTGTAGATAATGAGATAATGGGGGATGAGGAGTTAGTAGAACGCACGCTCCGTCCTCAGTACTTACGTGAATATATTGGACAGGATAAGGTCAAGGACCAGCTCCAAATCTTTATCGAAGCTGCCAAAATGCGGGATGAAGCGCTGGATCATGTGCTCTTATTTGGACCTCCAGGTCTGGGGAAAACGACCATGGCCTTTGTTATTGCCAACGAACTAGGTGTCAATCTCAAGCAGACTTCGGGTCCAGTCATTGAAAAAGCCGGAGATCTGGTAGCGATTTTGAATGATTTAGAGCCTGGGGATGTCCTTTTTATTGATGAGATTCATCGCTTGCCCATGTCTGTGGAAGAGGTGCTTTATAGTGCCATGGAAGACTTCTACATTGACATAATGATTGGGGCTGGTGAAGGCAGTCGCAGTGTTCATTTGGAGTTGCCACCTTTTACCTTGATTGGTGCGACGACTCGGGCAGGTATGCTCTCAAATCCGCTACGGGCACGTTTTGGGATTACAGGTCATATGGAGTATTATGCTCATGCTGATTTGACGGAAATTGTTGAGCGGACGGCAGATATTTTTGAGATGGAAATTACTCATGATGCAGCATCCGAGCTGGCCTTGCGTAGTCGTGGAACCCCTCGTATTGCTAATCGTCTCCTCAAGCGCGTGCGTGATTTTGCCCAGATAATGGGGAATGGGGTTATCGATGATGTTATTACCGATAAGGCTTTGACTATATTGGATGTTGACCATGAAGGTTTGGACTATGTGGATCAAAAAATCCTTCGCACCATGATTGAGATGTACGGTGGTGGCCCTGTTGGTCTAGGAACTCTTTCTGTTAACATAGCAGAAGAACGTGAGACAGTTGAAGATATGTATGAGCCTTACTTAATTCAAAAAGGTTTTATCATGCGGACACGTTCTGGACGGGTGGCGACTGCTAAGGCATATGAGCATTTAGGTTATGAATACAGTGAAAAATGAGCAAGAAATTCTAGAGGCTTTTAGAGAAAATCCGGATATGATGGCTATTCTGACCATCATCCGTAACCTTGGTCTGAAAGACTCGTGGTTGGCAGCAGGTTCAGTCAGAAATTTCATCTGGAATCTCTTGTCAGACAAATCCCCTTTTGACTGTGAAACAGATGTAGATGTGATTTTCTTTGATCCAGATATTTCTTATGAGGAAACCTTGTCCCTAGAGAAAAAACTGCGAGAGGATTTTCCTCAGTACCAGTGGGAATTGAAAAATCAAGTCTATATGCACCAGCATAGCCCTCATACTGTTCCCTATACCAGTTCCCGTGATGCTATGAGTAAGTATCCAGAACGGTGTACGGCTGTTGGACTGCGCTTAAATGAAGCAGCAGATTTTGAACTCTATGCACCTTATGGACTCGAGGATATTTTGAATTTTCAAGTTCACCCAACTCCTCATTTCTTAGAAAATGAAGACCGAATGGAACTTTATCGAACACGTCTATCCAAGAAAAATTGGCAGGAGAAATGGAAAAATTTGATTTTTAAAAATACTTAAGGAAACTTTAAGCTAGGAAGTGTATACTAAGTCCATAAGTTAAGAAGACCTTAACTTAAACTCCTAAAACTTTTTCATAATAATCTCCCTATAAAAATAGAGTCGCCCAATCAGGCGACTTATTTTTTTGAAAAATGGGCTTTGTGCCTGAGAATAATACTCAATGAAAATCAAAGTGCAAACTAGGAAGCTAACCGCAGGTTGCTCAAAACACTGTTTTGAGGTTGCAGATAGAGCTGACGTGGTTTGAAGAGATTTTCGAAGAGTATAAATAGCTTAGTGATAGAAGAAAATAGGGAAATATGGTATAATGAAACGATAGATTTTTGAATAGGAATAAGATCATGTTTGGATTTTTTAAGAAAGATAAGGCTGTGGAAGTAGAGGTTCCGACACAGGTTCCTGCTCATATCGGCATCATCATGGATGGCAATGGCCGCTGGGCTAAAAAACGTATGCAACCGCGAGTCTTCGGACACAAGGCGGGAATGGAAGCATTGCAAACTGTGACTAAGGCAGCTAACAAACTGGGCGTCAAGGTGATTACGGTTTATGCTTTTTCTACAGAAAACTGGACCCGTCCAGATCAGGAAGTCAAATTTATCATGAACTTGCCAGTAGAGTTTTATGATAATTATGTCCCGGAATTGCATGCGAATAATGTTAAGATTCAAATGATTGGCGAAACGGACCGCCTGCCTAAGCAAACCTTTGAAGCTCTGACCAAGGCTGAGGAATTGACTAAGAACAACACAGGATTGATTCTTAATTTTGCTCTTAACTATGGTGGACGCGCTGAGATTACACAGGCGCTTAAGTTGATTTCCCAGGATGTGTTAGATGCCAAAATCAACCCAGGTGACATCACAGAGGAATTGATTGGCAACTATCTCTTCACCCAGCATTTGCCTAAGGAGTTACGAGACCCAGACTTGATTATCCGTACTAGTGGAGAATTGCGTTTGAGCAATTTCCTTCCATGGCAGGGAGCCTACAGTGAGCTCTATTTTACGGATACCTTGTGGCCTGATTTTGGCGAGATGGCCTTGCAGGAAGCTATTCTTGCCTACAATCGTCGTCATCGCCGATTTGGAGGAGTTTAGGAGGAAATATGACACAGGATTTACAGAAAAGAACCTTGTTTGCAGGGATTGCACTGGCTATTTTCCTACCGATTTTGATGATTGGGGGACTCTTGCTTCAGATAGCAATCGGAATCATAGCTATGCTAGCCATGCATGAACTTTTGAAGATGAGAGGTCTAGAGACCATGACGATGGAGGGCCTCTTGACCCTCTTTGCAACCTTTGCTTTGACCATTCCCTTGGAGAATTACCTGACTTTTTTGTCAGTTGATGGGAATGTTGTTGCTTATAGTGTGTTGATTTCAATTATGTTAGGAACGACCGTTTTTAGCAAGTCTTATACTATTGAGGACGCTGTTTTCCCGCTGGCTATGAGTTTCTATGTAGGCTTTGGATTTAATGCTTTACTAGATGCTCGCGTTGCAGGTTTAGATAAGGCGCTTTTGGCCTTGTGTATCGTCTGGGCGACAGACAGTGGTGCCTATCTTGTTGGGATGAACTATGGTAAACGAAAATTAGCTCCGACAGTTTCTCCAAATAAAACCTTTGAGGGGGCCTTGGGTGGTATTTTAGGCGCTATTTTAGTAACCATCATCTTTATGATAGTTGACAGTACAGTTGCTCTTCCGTATGGAATTTACAAGATGTCAGTCTTTGCTATTTTCTTTAGCATTGCTGGACAATTTGGTGATTTACTAGAAAGTTCGATCAAGCGTCACTTTGGTGTCAAGGATTCTGGGAAATTTATTCCTGGACATGGTGGTGTTTTGGATCGTTTCGATAGTATGTTGCTTGTATTTCCAATCATGCACTTATTTGGACTCTTTTAATCAAAAGACGGAGGAAAGACTATGCTCGGAATTTTAACCTTTATTCTGGTTTTCGGGATTATTGTGGTGGTGCACGAGTTCGGGCACTTCTACTTTGCCAAGAAATCAGGGATTCTAGTGCGTGAATTTGCCATTGGCATGGGACCCAAAATCTTTGCTCATATTGGCAAGGATGGGACGGCCTATACCATTCGCATCTTGCCTCTGGGTGGCTATGTTCGCATGGCTGGTTGGGGTGATGATACAACTGAAATCAAGACAGGAACTCCTGTCAGTTTGACGCTTACTGATGATGGTAAGGTTAAACGCATCAATCTATCAGGTAAAAAATTAGATCAAACAGCTCTCCCTATGCAGGTGACCCAGTTTGACTTTGAAGACAAGCTCTTTATCAAGGGCTTGGTTCTGGAAGAAGAAAAAACATTTGCAGTGGATCACGATGCAACGGTTGTAGAAGCAGATGGAACTGAGGTTCGGATTGCTCCCTTAGATGTTCAATATCAAAATGCAACTATCTGGGGGAAACTGATTACTAACTTTGCAGGTCCTATGAACAACTTTATCTTAGGTGTCGTTGTTTTCTGGATTTTAATCTTCATGCAGGGTGGTGTCAGAGATGTTGATACCAATCAGTTCCATGTCATGCCTCAAGGGGCCTTGGCTAAGGCGGGAGTACCAGAAACGGCACAAATTACCAAGATTGGCTCACATGAGATTAGCAATTGGGAGAGCTTGATCCAGGCTGTGGAATCAGAAACTAAAGATAAGACGGCCCCGACCTTGGATGTGACTATTTCTGAAAAAGGGAGTGAAAAACAAGTCACTGTTACCCCAGAAGAAAGTCAAGGTCGTTATCTTCTAGGCGTTCAACCGGGAATTAAGTCAGATTTTCTATCTATGTTTGTAGGTGGATTTACAACTGCAGCTGACTCGGCTCTCCGAATTCTCTCAGCTCTGAAAAATCTGATTTTCCAACCGGATTTGAACAAGCTAGGTGGACCTGTTGCCATCTTTAAGGAAAGTAGTGATGCTGCTAAAAATGGAATTGAGAATGTCTTGTACTTCTTGGCAATGATTTCCATCAATATTGGGATTTTTAATCTTATTCCGATTCCAGCCCTGGATGGTGGTAAGATTGTGCTCAATATCCTAGAAGCCATCCGCCGCAAACCATTGAAACAAGAAATTGAAACCTATGTCACCTTGGCCGGAGTGGTCATCATGGTTGTCTTGATGATTGCTGTGACCTGGAATGACATCATGCGACTCTTTTTTAGATAATCGAGGAATATTATGAAACAAAGTAAAATGCCTATCCCAACGCTTCGCGAAATGCCAAGCGATGCTCAAGTTATCAGCCATGCTCTTATGTTGCGAGCTGGTTATGTTCGTCAAGTCTCAGCAGGTGTTTATTCTTATCTACCACTTGCCAACCGTGTGATTGAAAAAGCTAAAAATATCATGCGCCAAGAATTCGACAAGATTGGTGCCGTTGAGATGTTAGCTCCTGCCCTTCTTAGTGCAGAATTGTGGCGTGAATCAGGTCGTTACGAAACTTATGGTGAGGACCTTTACAAACTAAAAAACCGTGAAAAATCAGACTTCATTCTAGGTCCAACTCACGAAGAAACCTTTACAGCTATTGTCCGTGATTCTGTTAAGTCTTACAAGCAATTGCCACTCAACCTTTATCAAATCCAGCCTAAGTATCGTGATGAAAAACGCCCACGTAATGGACTTCTTCGTACACGTGAGTTCATCATGAAGGATGCTTACAGCTTTCACGCTAACTATGATAGCTTGGACAGTGTTTATGATGAGTACAAGGCTGCTTATGAGCGTATTTTCACTCGTAGTGGTTTAGATTTCAAGGCTATCATTGGTGACGGTGGAGCCATGGGTGGTAAGGACAGCCAAGAATTTATGGCCATTACACCTGCTCGTACAGACCTTGACCGCTGGGTTGTCTTGGACAAGTCAGTTGCCTCATTTGATGAGATTCCTGCAGAAGTGCAAGAAGAAATCAAGGCAGAATTGCTCAAATGGATGGTTTCTGGTGAAGATACCATTGCTTACTCAAGTGAATCTAGCTATGCGGCTAACTTAGAAATGGCAACAAACGAGTACAAACCAAGCAACCGTGTTGTCGCTGAAGAAGAAGTGACTCGTGTTGCAACTCCAGATGTTAAATCAATTGATGAAGTTGCAGCCTTCCTCAATGTTCCAGAAGAACAAACAATTAAAACCCTCTTCTACAAGGCAGATGGTGAGCTTGTTGCGGCCCTTCTAGTTGGAAATGACCAACTCAACGAAGTCAAGTTGAAAAACCACTTGGGAGCAGATTTCTTTGACGTTGCTAGTGAAGAAGAAGTGGCAAATGTTGTTCAAGCAGGATTTGGTTCACTTGGCCCAGTTGGTTTGCCAGAGAATGTTAAAATCATTGCAGACCGTAAGGTGCAAGATGTTCGCAATGCAGTGGTCGGTGCTAATGAAGATGGCTACCACTTGACTGGTGTGAACCCAGGCCGTGATTTTACTGCAGAATATGTGGATATCCGTGAAGTTCGTGAGGGTGAAATTTCCCCAGACGGGCAAGGTGTCCTTAACTTTGCGCGTGGTATCGAAATTGGTCACATCTTCAAACTCGGTACTCGTTACTCAGCAAGCATGGGAGCAGATGTTTTGGATGAAAATGGCCGTGCTGTGCCAATTATCATGGGATGTTACGGTATCGGTGTCAGCCGTCTCCTTTCAGCAGTGATGGAGCAACACGCTCGCCTCTTTGTTAATAAAACGCCAAAAGGTGAATACCGTTACGCTTGGGGAATCAATTTCCCTAAAGAATTGGCGCCATTTGATGTTCACTTGATCACTGTCAATGTCAAGGACGAAGAAGCGCAAGCTTTGACAGAAAAGCTTGAAGCAAGCTTGATGGGAGCTGGTTACGAAGTCTTGACGGATGACCGCAACGAACGTGTGGGAGTTAAATTTAGCGACAGTGACTTGATTGGATTGCCAATCCGTATCACTGTTGGTAAAAAAGCAGCCGATGGCATCGTAGAAGTTAAGATTAAAGCGACTGGTGACACCATCGAGGTTCATGCAGATAACTTGCTTGAAACGCTTGAAATCCTCAGCAAGAAATAAAAACTATAATCAGAAGAAAAACAAGGAAAAAATGTAACTAGTTTTTACCTTGTTTTTTCTGTATAATGGGAAAAATGAGTAGATAAAGAGGTAAATGTATGCTAAGATTTCCAAAGGATTTTGTCTGGGGATCCTCTACTTCTGGGCCACAAACAGAAGGACGTGTAGCTGGTGACGGTAAGGGAGATAATCTCTGGGATTACTGGTTCCAAGTGGAGCCAAATCGTTACTATAATGGGATTGGTCCAGATAAAACATCAACTTTTTATGAAAACTGGGAAAAGGATATTGAGCTACTGTTAGAAACTGGTCACACGGCCTTTCGGACTTCTATTCAGTGGTCACGGATTTTTCCACAAGGCTGTGGAAAAGTCAACCCTCAAGGTGTGGATTTTTATCGTAAGGTCTTTGAGGCTATTAAGGCTAAGGGGATTCGTCTTTTAGTCAATCTTTACCATTTTGATCTGCCTTTTGCTCTTCAAGAAGCTGGTGATGGTTGGGAAAATAAGGCGACAGTTTCAGCTTATGAAGACTATGCTCGTTTTTGTTTTGAGACTTATGGTGATTTAGTGGATCAATGGATTACCTTTAACGAGCCCATTGTTCCTGTAGAGTTTGGCTATTTTTACGATGCCCATTATCCACATAAGGTGGATGCAGAAGCGGCGGTTAAAGTAGCTTATCACACACAATTGGCCAGCAGTCGGGCGGTTAAGGCTTGTCATGAACTTTTGCCAGATTCCAAGATTGGGATTGTCTTAAACTTGACACCGGCTTATCCACGTAGCCAGCATCCTGCTGATGTCAAGGCAGCTCGCATTGCGGACCTCTTTCAGGCCCAATCTTTCTTAGATCCATCTGTTTTGGGGACTTATCCACAGGAGTTAGTAGAAATCTTGCATGAACACGGTCTCTTGCCTGATGCTACAGAGGAGGAGTTGGAGCTCATTCGTGACAATACGGTGGACTTCCTTGGTGTCAACTACTATCAACCTTTGCGTGTTATGGTTCCTCGATTTGCTAAGCATCCAGAGAGTCCACTCTTGCCAGAACATTTTTACGAACCTTATGTTATGCCTGGACGTAAAATTAATCCTCATCGTGGTTGGGAGATTTATGAGCAAGGGATTTATGACATTGCTCAAAATATCAAGGAAAATTATGGCAATATCGAGTGGATGTTGACAGAGAATGGTATGGGTGTTGAAGGAGAGGAAAAATTCCGTGAGAATGGAATGATTCAAGATGATTACCGTATTGACTTTGTAAAAGGTCATCTGCGTGAACTTCACCGTGCCATTGAAGACGGAGCCAATTGTAAGGGCTACTTGATTTGGACCTTTATCGATTGCTGGTCATGGCTTAACAGCTATAAAAATCGCTATGGTTTGGTCGAATTAGACTTGGAAACGCAAGAACGTCGTCTGAAGAAATCAGGGCACTGGTTCAAGGAACTAAGCGACAATAATGGATTTTAAAAAGGACTCTGACTGATTGTCCTAATTGGTCAGAGTTTTTTTGCTTACAGGAGCTTAATTTCAGCTATACCAATTTTTACTCTTGACAAGTGAAAGAAACAAGTATATACTGTTTTTGCTGGTTCTATAAAAGAGAAATCAGACTATACCAATTTTAAGGAGAAAGCACAGCTTGTCTGTGTCGTATATACTATGTGTGGAATTGTTGGTGTTGTTGGAAACACAAATGCAACTGATATTTTGATTCAAGGGCTTGAAAAGCTCGAATACCGTGGCTATGATTCTGCGGGGATTTTTGTCCTAGGTGGTGCTGAAAATCACCTAGTCAAGGCTGTCGGTCGTATCGCAGAATTATCTGCCAAGACAGCTGGTGTTGAGGGTACAACTGGTATCGGACATACTCGTTGGGCGACTCACGGGAAACCAACGGAAGACAATGCTCACCCACACCGCTCTGAGACTGAACGTTTTGTCTTGGTGCATAACGGGGTGATTGAGAACTACCTTGAAATCAAGGAAGAATACCTTGCAGGTCACCACTTTAAGGGGCAAACAGATACTGAAATTGCCGTTCACTTGATTGGAAAATTTGTGGAAGAAGATGGCTTATCAGTTCTTGAAGCCTTCAAAAAAGCTCTTCACATCATCCGTGGTTCTTATGCCTTTGCCTTGGTTGACTCACAAGATCCTGAAGTCATCTACGTAGCGAAGAATAAATCACCACTTTTGATTGGTCTTGGAGAAGGCTATAACATGGTCTGCTCAGACGCCATGGCTATGATTCGTGAGACCAATCAATACATGGAAATTCATGACCAAGAGTTGGTAATCGTCAAGGCGGATAGTGTGGAAGTTCAAGACTATGATGGCAACAGTCGTGAGCGTGCTAGCTACACTGCTGAGCTTGATTTGTCAGATATCGGTAAGGGAACTTATCCTTACTACATGCTCAAGGAAATCGATGAGCAACCAACAGTGATGCGTAAGTTAATCCAAGCCTACACAGATGAGGCTGGTCAAGTAGTAGTAAACCCAGCTATCATCAAGGCTGTTCAAGACGCAGACCGTATCTACATCCTTGCAGCTGGGACATCTTACCACGCAGGATTTGCTTCTAAGAAAATGCTGGAAGAATTGACAGATACGCCAGTTGAACTTGGAATCTCATCTGAGTGGGGCTACGGTATGCCACTTCTCAGCAAGAAACCACTCTTCATCTTTATCAGTCAGTCTGGTGAAACAGCGGATAGCCGTCAGGTTTTGGTTAAGGCTAATGAAATGGGAATCCCAAGCTTGACAGTGACAAACGTACCAGGCTCAACTCTTTCTCGTGAAGCTAACCATACCATGCTTCTTCATGCAGGACCTGAAATTGCCGTAGCCTCAACCAAGGCTTATACAGCGCAAATCGCAGCCCTTGCCTTCCTTGCAAAAGCAGTTGGAGAAGCAAATGGCAATGCCAAAGCGCAAGCCTTTGACCTGGTTCATGAATTGTCAATCGTAGCTCAGTCTATCGAATCAACTCTTTCAGAGAAAGAAACCATCGAAGCCAAGGTTCGTGAGCTTCTTGAAACAACTCGCAACGCCTTTTACATTGGACGTGGTCAAGATTACTACGTAGCCATGGAAGCAAGTCTCAAACTCAAAGAGATTTCTTACATCCAGTGTGAAGGTTTTGCGGCAGGAGAACTCAAGCACGGAACCATTGCCTTGATTGAAGAAGGAACACCTGTTTTGGCCCTATTGTCAGATCCAGTCCTTGCCAACCATACTCGTGGAAATATCCAAGAGGTCGCAGCTCGTGGTGCCAAAGTCCTCACTATCGCAGAAGAAAATGTTGCCAAAGAGACAGACGACATCGTTCTTACGACTGTACATCCATACCTCTCACCAATTTCAATGGTTGTGCCAACGCAATTGGTCGCTTACTTTGCAACTCTGCACCGTGGTCTTGATGTGGATAAACCACGTAACCTTGCTAAATCAGTAACGGTAGAATAAGCTAAAAAAGTCTAGTTATCTAGGCTTTTTCTTGTGAGCAAATCGGTTGCTTGTACTCAAGTTTCGTGTTATACTCTTCGAAAGTCTCTTCAAACCACGTCAGCTTCCATCTGCAACATCAAAACACTGTTTTGAGCAGCCTGCGGCTAGCTTCCTAGTTTGCTCTTTGATTTTCATTGAGTATTAGAATAATTTTTCAAATTGAAGGACAGAAATAGACGGGGAGAATCACAGTGGTAGAATTGGGAATTTCAACATTTGGGGAAACAACGGCGCTTGAAAGGACTGGGCAAACTTACAGTCATGCCGAACGTATTCGCCAGTTGGTGGCAGAGATTGAACTAGCTGACAAGGTTGGTTTGGATGTATATGGGATTGGTGAGCACCATCGAGAGGATTTTGCGATATCTGCGCCAGAGATTGTCCTGGCAGCAGGTGCAGTCAATACCAAGAAAATCCGTTTGACCAGTGCAGTCAGCATTCTCTCGAGCATGGATCCGATTCGCTTGTTCCAACAATATGCCACTATCGATGCTTTGTCAAATGGACGAGCGGAGATTATGGCTGGAAGGGGTTCTTTCACGGAATCTTTCCCCTTGTTTGGATATGATTTGAAAGACTACGAAGCCCTTTTTGATGAGAAATTAGACTTGCTCCAGTTAGTCAATGAAAAGACCAAGTTAGACTGGCAAGGCCGCTTGAGCCAAACAATCTCTGGCAAAGAAGTTTATCCTCGTCCAGTTCAGGATAAATTACCCTTGTGGATAGCGACAGGTGGTCATGTCGAATCAACAGTGAAGATTGCTCAGGCAGGTCTACCGATTGTCTATGCCATTATTGGTGGTAACCCTCGTTATTTTAAAAAGTTGATTCAGGCTTATCGTGAGATTGGGAGCGAAGCGGGTCATGCCAGTCAGGAACTAAAGGTTGGAGCTCATTCTTGGGGATGGGTTACTGAAGATGGCGAGCAGGCTGTGAAAGATTATTTCCATCCGACCAAGCAAGTAGTGGATGCTATTTCCAAAGACCGTCCACACTGGCAGGAGTTGCGTTATGAACAATACCTTGAGCAGATAGGGCCAAATGGTGCCATGTTTGTGGGAAATCCAGATCAAGTGGCCGAAAAATTGATTCGCATGATTGAGGATTTAGGATTGGACCGCTTCATGCTTCACCTACCTCTTGGTTCCATGCCTCATGACCAAGTTCTGAGAGCTATTGAACTTTTCGGAATGCAAGTGGTTCCAAAAGTACGGGCTTATTTTGCCATGAAAGAGACTAAATAAAAAATCCTAATCAAGTTTATTAGGACAACAAATATTGTACAAAAATCAATCCCCCGAGCTATAATGCTTGGGGGATTTTTCTATAGGAGGGCTAGTTTAGTTCTCTTTTTTGTTTTTTAGCAAGAAACCGAGACCTAGAAGGGCAAGGAGGCTGATTCCTGCAAACAGGAGTTTGTTATCGTTTTTGGTTCCTGTATTTGGAAGTTCAGCTTGTTTAGCTGGAGTTGCAGGTATATTTTCCTTGTTAGAGTTATCTACCGATTCGTTTCGAACAGCTTCACTTACAGATGATGCTTGTACTTCTTGTGCTGGTTGTGAAACTTGTGAAGCTTGTGAATCAGTTGTAGCTTGGCTAGGTTTATTTTCCGCATCAGCTACTTTGGCATCTGGTTTTGCAGAATCAGGTTTAGTTTGTGGAGCTGGAGTTTGCTGTTCCGGTTTGTCTACTCGGTTTGACATATTGTCTTGGCCGTTATTTTGACCGTGTTCTTGTTTTAAGCTAGAAAGGTCAAATTCTGGTTTTTCTTCCACAGCTGGGGCAACGATGGCACCGCCTTGAGAGACTCGAAGAACAGTAGCTGTAAGGGCATTCAATTTCAAACCTTTTTCAGTCCACTCAAGTCCTTTCGGGTTGGCAATTCCTACTGGTCCTGCTTGGTTTTCATCTGCTAAAACTTCAGCATTTCTGAGGTGGGCAAAGGCAGTTCCCAAGTTAAATTCGCGAGCTTTTTCATCCGCATTGACAAAGACTGCGTAGATATCCCCATTTGGAGCAGTGATTTGGTAGCCAATCACTACGTCTTCTTTTGCCACACCATTTTGACCTGGGACAGTGATGAGTTGGACACGGTCTTTGATATCTTGGAGACTCTTAAGTCGGAAGGCATCTGTAGATTGACGAAGGGCAATCAAACCTTTCATATAGTCACGGCTCTTGACATTCTCAGGATATGCTTTTCCATCTGTAGCCTTAGTCCAGTCAAACTTGTTAATCGCATCACTCGAATCGTAAGAGTCATGGATGAAGTAAGGATAGTCAAATGGATTGCCGTCCTTATCACGCAACAAGTGAGATTTGTTTGGAACCTTATCCTCTGCTACTGGAGTCTTGTAGGCTGGGTCACGGAATTGTTTGGTGCGACCATATTCCTGACCAGAGTGGATAAATGGAGTTCCTTGAGCTGTCAAGACCATGAGGTTTCCAAGTCGCAAACGACGGTGGATTTCAGCATAGTTTTTAGCTTTGCTTGGGTCTTTTTTGATAGACTGGGCAATGATGTCAAAGAGAGTCAAGTTATCATGGGCTGCGATATACTGGATAACATCTCCAGGACTGTCTGCTTCAAAGTTGGTTGGTTGAGCAATGAGATTTTTGAAGATAGTGTTGATATCACGCTTGCCACCTGTGATAAAGGCAGGTTGACCTTCATTTGGATAACCAGATTTGAGGTTGTTACGGATGTCATCTGAGAAGACAGCGACAGTATCGGTATGTTTCATCCAATCTTGGTCAGCAGCTTTAGTAGGCATATTTTCATCACCAGCATAGGTTCTCCAACCTTCACCTAGCATGATGAGGTTTGGATTGAGGGCGCGTGCAGCCTTGTAAGCTTCTTCGATAGAAGCGGCGTCATGATCTCCCATCATATCGAAACGGAATCCATCTACTTTGTAGGTATCAACTAGATACTTGATAGAATCAACTAGGAGGCGTTTGGTCATATGGTGAGTTGTCCCCAAACGTCCACCACCAAAGCTAGTGCGAGGTGTCCCATCAGCATCCATAAAGTGGTAGTAGTTTGGTTCTAAATCTTCAAAGATATCGACCTTGGCTGTATGGTTGTAAACTACGTCCAGGATAGCTCCCATGCCACGTTTGTGGATCTCATTGATGAGGTTTTTAAACTCTGCGATTCGTTTTTCTGGATTTTTAGGATCGCTTGAATACATACCAGTCAATGAGAAGTAGTTTTGAGGGTCATATCCCCAGTTGTAGTTGCTGTTGCTTGAAGCATAGTCAGACAAGCGTTCATGGTTTTTCAATTCATTGACAAAGTAGTAAGACAAGACTGGAAGGAGCTGGATGTGGGTCACACCTAAGTCTTTGAGATAGTCTAGTTTTTCAATAAAGGCTTCAAAAGTCCCAAATGGTTTGGTCAAGTCTTTTGCGATGGCAGGATCTGAAGTGAAGTCACGCACATGAGCTTCGTAGATAACGGCATCTTCACGAGTCTTGAAGTTGTGAATCTTACCATAAGTCAAGTCTTGAGGTCCTAATTTAGCTGGATCTACAAAGGCAGCTTTAGCCACTTTATGGGCATCGTCAATCTTGGCATCGTCACTATTCCAAGCAGCGAGGGACTTAGCGTAAGGATCGAGTGCAAGAACAGTTTTCCCTTGACGCTCGATTTGGTATTGATAATAGTAGCCAGTGAAATCAGTGATTCCGAGTTTGTTTGTGCTATCTAGAGTTTGTTTCCAAGTTCCTCTTTCCCCTTTTTCAAGAGCGACAGTTCCAACCACTTTTTCAGGGTTATTCTTGTCGTAGACAACGACAGAAACCTTATCAGCACTTGGTGACCAAAGAGTTAAATCAACCTGTTTTCCTTCTTCTTTTAGGTCAGCTCCCAGTTTGCCATCATAGCTGTAAGTCTCATCTTTAAGGCGCCAGCTTGTTTTGGTAGTGAATTGGTCGGAATTGTAGCTAACAGTATATGGATGTTTTGTGTCAGAGAAATCTCCGCTGTAGGTCACTTTCTTACCAGCTTCGTCGATTGCAACATCGGTGATAGTTACTTTGTTTCCTAGGTGATTAGTGATGTTGGAGTGCTTGAGGATATCTTCTTTTTTAGCACCGACAAGTGTTGAAAAACTACTTTCAATGCTAGAAGTGCCTACGTGTTGGGCTCCTGTCATACGGATATCATGGACATAGTATGGATTTGTGTAAATTGATTCATCATCGTCTTTTAGGAAAATTTGGCTATGATTTTTCAAATCTGTGAATTTATAATCTTCTTTACGGATTTTCACGTCGTCTCCTTGTTTGCTCTCATCTAGTAACAAAAATCCAAATTCTTTGGCGGCATCCTTAAGAGGAATGTCGATATAGCGACCATATTTGCCTGTAGCCGTAAAGTCTGTTCCGTCAGGCCATTGAGCACTGCTTGGATTTTTTACATCTCCCCAGTACCAAAGAGATTTCTTGTCATAGTTGCCGTCAGTGCGGTAGTAGTTGACGCGAACAGTACCTGCAGGTTGTGGCTCGTAAGAGAAAACCTTGTAATCTTGGTCTAACCAGGCCTCGTTCATTTTTGGAACTAGTTTTTCTGCAGATTTATCGCCAGTTAGATTTTTTCCAGCTGTATTGTTGATGAGGAAGCTAATTTTCTTGGCTTGTTCTCCCTTTAATTTGACATCTAGGTAGTAGCCGTAGTCGTCTTTTTTGGCATCCTTAAAGGACAGGGCTCCGTTTGGCCAATTTTCAGAAGGTTTTTCAACATCGTCCCAAGTCCATAGTCCTTGAGCATCCTTGTTTTCTTCAGGAAGTTTTTTGACGTGGATACGGAAGTAGTTGTCTTCGATTGGCTCTTCTGCCTTAGTTTCAGTCGTTACTGGACTAGTAGAAGTAGTTGGCTCGCTTGAACGATCTTGTCCGGTTTGTGTTGCTGAGTCGGCTGGGCTTGCAACAGGAGTGGTTGGCTCTGTTGCAGGTTTTTCTTCTTTTTTCTCTAGGGAAGCGTTTGCATTGTTAGGTGAAGAAAAATCGCTTTCGTTCTTGCCAGCGATGTTTGTTGCATCAGTAAGAGGTTGGGCAAGAGCAGTAGTAGTTTCACTATTACTTGCGTTAGTGGTTGGTGTACTTTCGTTGGCTGAGATAGTTGGCGTAGCCATAGCAAGTAGGACAAGGCTTGCGCCGATAAGGACAGAACCAGTTCCATTTTTGAGGGAACGGATGCTGTAGACCATTTTTTTCTCAGTTTGAGCTGGTGTTTTTCTCATGATGATTCTCCAATCAATAAATTTCTATATCAGTATAGCATGTAGTAAAATAATATGCAAGCGTTTTCTCGAAATTAAAACAAAAGAAAATCGCAACAGTTTTTCTGTTACGACTAAGCTAGTCTTTCTTTATGAATTTGTGACCCCAAAAGGTGGAGGTGGTGAAATAGTTCTGCAGTAGAAAGATTCCGACTACAAATAATGGGTTTCGGACAGTTGGAAACAGGGAAGGTGGCGATAACAATATCGTGTGGAATTTGATTGAAGATTGAGGAAGAGATACTGGACTTTTCCCAAGGATCAAATAGATAGAGATTGTTACCGTAGTGGGCAAGGGTGTCAATTAGGTTTTGTGCGTGCTCACTATCTAGATGACTAATGACCAAAACACGAATTTTGGGAAGTTTTTGAAGTAATTGGACTAAAATGCGTTGTCCTTGGATAGAAAAGGCATAAACTAGCTCTTGTAGTTTACTTGGATGACTCTCTAGACCAATCTCAGCTAGATACGTCTGAAATTTACTTTTACTTACTTCAAATAGTTTTGGAAATTCTTTTTGGTAATTGGTTAAAAGCAGAGACTTTTGCTTTTCAAGAGATTTGTTACTAAGTGGGTGGAGAAAATCAGATTGGGCAGTGTAGTGGAGGAGCCAAATCAATTCTTCGCGATTTGCAATCTGTAGGTGAAATTCTTTAGATAATTCTTCTAAAATTTGACTCAATAAACGATAGGATTTTTGAATCTGATGAATGTCTCCTATCGCTTCATTACAAGGTTTATTTGTGATTTGAGGCGACTTTACTGGGGGTGAAAATAGCTGTTCCAGTGCTTCTTTTGTAGGTTCAAAATGGAGTTTTTTAGCCAGTTTTTTGATATCTTGTTCGAACTGCGGAATTTGCATGAGAGAGCTGTAGTGGCTGGTTAAAAGGGGAGTAGGATTTTCAATAAAGTGTTTCCTTTTAAAACGCTCCATATTGATAGCTAGGGTATATTTGATTTGTCGTAGACTGCTGAGGTTGAGTGACACTTGTTGGGCCTTCAAAAATAACTGAATCAAATCAGTCAAATACTCTTCGGAAATAGAAGAGAAGGGCCAATCAAGAAAGCTGTGACTTTGGCTAAAGTAGTCCAGATAAAAGGCGCGAATGTCTTCTTCTGCTCCCATCATGTTCAAAGGGGAAGGTTGTATGCTGATGCCATAATGTTGCGGAAGTTTAGTATTTAGATGTTGGATGATTTCCTGAACTCGTTCGCAGCTAATCATAAGGTCCTGACATATTTGGTCAAGTGATTGTTCCTCTTTGAAAAATAGACAGTTCAAAAAAGAGTAGATTTCAGATTGTTCAAAGATAGCAATCCTAGGGTCTAAGGAGTTTCGGGCTTCAAACTGCAACTGAATACCTTCTTTTGTTGAGCGAATAAGGAGGTTAGGAAATAATTGTTCAAGTTTAAAAAGGCGATCTTGCAATTCTTCGATTGAAAAATTCAGCTTCTCAGCCAAGACTGGAATTTCTATCCAATCTTGGTGTTTGGTTAGTTCTTCCAGTAACGTTAGCAAATTCTGTTCTGTTTCAGAAAGCAAAATATCCATAACAAACCTCCTTATATATTTATACATATATATTAAAAGAAAAACCAAGTAAAGTCAAGAAAAACAGCCTAAGATAAAATAGGGAAATCGTAATTTACTATATTTTTCTTGAACAATTAAACTGAAAATGAAGTTTGCAAAGTAATCATTGAATTCAATTTTTTATAGGAAAAAAATTCACCAAAAATCTATAGAATCCCTTGAAAAATCTAGCTAAATAGGGTATAATATGAGTAATCATTTGTCGTAGGTTTTGTCTGAAATATTGTCCAGACAAGGCTCACAGCAGTTAAATCTTCTGAAAAAGTCAGATTTAGCTGCTCTTTTTGTGCTTTTTTTCAGGATTTTGAGTACTTGTAACAAAGACTTAAAGATTCTGAAAATTTATCAAAGGGACACGGTGATAGGGGTTTTACAACCATATGACGATTAGAAAGCCTGATTGACAAGGCTTGGAACTTATTTACAAAGGAGAATCATCTTGGCAGGACATGACGTTCAATACGGGAAACATCGTACCCGTCGTAGTTTTTCAAGAATCAAAGAAGTTCTTGACTTACCAAATTTGATTGAAATTCAAACTGATTCATTCAAAGCTTTCCTAGACCACGGTCTTAAGGAAGTGTTTGAAGATGTATTGCCAATTTCAAACTTCACAGACACAATGGAGTTGGAATTTGTTGGATATGAAATCAAGGAACCAAAATACACGCTAGAAGAAGCTCGTATCCACGATGCTAGCTACTCAGCACCAATTTTTGTAACCTTCCGCTTGATCAATAAAGAAACAGGCGAAATCAAAACTCAAGAAGTTTTCTTTGGTGATTTCCCAATCATGACAGAAATGGGTACCTTCATCATCAATGGTGGTGAACGTATCATCGTATCTCAGTTGGTCCGCTCACCAGGTGTTTACTTTAATGATAAAGTTGATAAAAATGGTAAAGTGGGCTACGGTTCAACTGTTATCCCTAACCGTGGAGCTTGGTTGGAACTTGAAAGCGACTCAAAAGACATCGCCTATACTCGTATCGACCGTACTCGTAAGATTCCATTTACAACCTTGGTTCGTGCGCTTGGTTTCTCAGGTGATGATGAAATCTTTGATATCTTTGGTGACAGCGAATTGGTTCGCAACACTGTTGAAAAAGATATCCATAAGAACCCAATGGACTCTCGTACAGACGAAGCCTTGAAAGAAATCTACGAACGTCTTCGTCCAGGTGAGCCTAAGACTGCTGAAAGCTCACGTAGCTTGCTTGTAGCTCGTTTCTTTGACCCACGTCGCTATGACTTGGCAGCAGTTGGTCGTTACAAGATCAATAAAAAACTCAATGTTAAAACACGTTTGCTCAACCAAACCATTGCGGAACCATTGGTAGATACTGAAACAGGCGAAATCTTGGTAGAAGCTGGTACAATCATGACTCGTAGTGTGATTGAAAGCATTGAAAGCCATTTGGATGGCGACTTGAACAAGATTGTCTACATTCCAAATGATGCAGCCGTTGTGACTGAGCCAGTTGTTCTTCAAAAATTCAAGGTTGTTGCACCAACTGATCCAGACCGCGTCGTAACGATTATTGGTAATGCCAATCCAGATGACAAGGTTCGTATCGTCACTCCTGCAGATATCCTTGCTGAGATGAGCTACTTCCTCAACTTGGCTGAAGGACTTGGGCGTGTAGATGATATCGACCACCTTGGGAACCGTCGTATCCGTGCGGTTGGTGAATTGCTTGCCAACCAAGTACGTTTGGGACTTTCTCGTATGGAACGTAATGTCCGTGAACGTATGTCTGTTCAGGACAACGAAGTCTTGACACCACAACAAATTATCAATATCCGTCCTGTAACAGCTGCGGTTAAAGAATTCTTTGGTTCATCACAGTTGTCACAGTTCATGGACCAACACAACCCGCTTTCTGAGTTGTCTCACAAACGCCGTTTATCAGCCTTAGGACCTGGTGGTTTGACACGTGACCGCGCTGGATATGAAGTCCGTGACGTGCACTACACTCACTACGGTCGTATGTGTCCAATCGAGACACCTGAAGGACCTAACATCGGTTTGATCAATAACTTGTCATCTTACGGACACTTGAATAAGTATGGCTTTGTTCAAACACCATACCGTAAAGTTGACCGTGAAACAGGTGTTGTCACAAACGAAATCGTTTGGTTGACAGCCGATGAAGAAGATGAATTTACTGTAGCGCAGGCTAACTCTCGTCTGAATGAAGATGGAACATTTGCTGAAAAAGTTGTCATGGGACGTCACCAAGGGGTCAACCAAGAGTATCCAGCTAACGTTGTTGACTATATGGACGTATCACCAAAACAGGTAGTTGCCGTTGCGACAGCATGTATTCCTTTCTTGGAAAACGATGACTCCAACCGTGCCCTCATGGGAGCCAACATGCAACGTCAGGCTGTGCCATTGATTAATCCTCAGGCACCTTACGTTGGTACTGGTATGGAATACCAAGCAGCTCATGACTCTGGAGCGGCTGTGATTGCTCAGTATGATGGTAAAGTTACTTACGCAGATGCTGACAAGGTAGAAGTTCGTCGTGAAGATGGTTCATTGGACGTTTACCACATTCAAAAATTCCGTCGTTCAAACTCAGGTACTGCCTACAACCAACGTACGCTTGTTAAAGTTGGTGATGCCGTTGAAAAAGGTGATTTCATCGCTGACGGACCTTCTATGGAAAATGGAGAAATGGCGCTTGGACAAAACCCAATCGTTGCCTACATGACTTGGGAAGGTTACAACTTCGAGGATGCCGTTATCATGAGCGAACGCTTGGTTAAAGACGATGTCTACACATCTGTTCACCTTGAAGAATACGAATCAGAAACACGCGATACAAAGCTTGGGCCTGAAGAAATTACTCGTGAAATTCCAAACGTTGGTGAAGATGCCCTTAAAGACCTTGATGAAATGGGTATTATCCGTATCGGTGCTGAGGTTAAAGAAGGTGATATCCTTGTAGGTAAAGTAACACCTAAGGGTGAGAAAGACCTTTCAGCTGAAGAACGTCTCTTGCACGCTATCTTTGGAGACAAGTCACGTGAAGTGCGTGATACTTCTCTTCGTGTACCACACGGTGCCGATGGTGTCGTTCGTGATGTTAAGATCTTTACACGTGCAAATGGAGATGAATTGCAATCAGGTGTCAACATGCTGGTTCGCGTCTACATCGCTCAAAAACGTAAGATCAAGGTCGGAGATAAGATGGCCGGACGTCACGGAAATAAGGGGGTTGTCTCTCGTATCGTTCCTGTAGAAGATATGCCTTACCTTCCAGACGGAACTCCAGTCGATATCATGTTGAACCCACTTGGGGTGCCATCACGTATGAATATCGGTCAGGTTATGGAGCTCCACCTTGGTATGGCGGCTCGTACTCTTGGAATCCACATCGCAACACCAGTCTTTGACGGAGCAAGTTCTGAAGATCTTTGGTCAACTGTTAAAGAAGCTGGTATGGATAGCGATGCCAAAACAATCCTTTACGATGGACGTACTGGTGAACCGTTTGATAACCGTGTTTCTGTCGGAGTCATGTACATGATCAAACTCCACCACATGGTTGACGATAAATTGCACGCGCGTTCAGTCGGACCGTACTCAACCGTTACTCAACAACCACTCGGAGGTAAAGCTCAGTTTGGTGGACAACGTTTTGGTGAGATGGAGGTTTGGGCTCTTGAAGCCTACGGTGCGTCAAATGTCCTTCAAGAAATCTTGACTTACAAGTCTGACGATATCAACGGACGTTTGAAAGCTTATGAAGCTATTACAAAAGGAAAACCAATTCCAAAACCAGGTGTTCCAGAATCCTTCCGAGTTCTTGTCAAAGAATTGCAATCTCTTGGTCTTGACATGCGTGTCCTAGACGAAGATGACCAAGAAGTGGAACTTCGCGACTTGGATGAAGGAATGGACGAAGATGTCATCCACGTAGATGACCTTGAAAAAGCCCGCGAAAAAGCAGCACAAGAGGCTAAAGCAGCCTTTGAAGCTGAAGAAGCTGAAAAAGCAACAAAAGCGGAAGCAACAGAAGAAGCTGCTGAACAAGAATAAGCAGTTCACTTAGAATAGAAAGGGAAGAAATAGTGGTTGATGTAAATCGTTTTAAAAGTATGCAAATCACCCTAGCTTCTCCAAGTAAAGTCCGTTCATGGTCTTATGGAGAAGTCAAAAAACCTGAAACAATCAATTACCGTACCTTGAAACCAGAACGTGAAGGACTCTTTGATGAAGTTATCTTTGGTCCTACAAAAGACTGGGAATGTGCTTGTGGTAAGTACAAACGCATTCGTTACAGAGGAATTGTTTGTGACCGTTGTGGGGTTGAAGTAACGCGTACGAAAGTTCGTCGTGAGCGTATGGGGCACATTGAGTTGAAAGCTCCTGTATCTCACATCTGGTACTTCAAGGGGATTCCAAGCCGTATGGGCTTGACCCTTGATATGAGTCCTCGTGCCCTCGAGGAAGTTATCTACTTTGCGGCTTATGTGGTGATTGATCCAAAGGATACACCACTTGAGCACAAGTCTATCATGACAGAGCGCGAATACCGTGAGCGCTTGCGTGAGTATGGTTATGGATCATTCGTTGCCAAGATGGGTGCCGAAGCCATCCAAGACCTTTTGAAACAAGTAGATCTTGAAAAAGAAATTGCTGAACTCAAAGAAGAGTTGAAAACAGCTACTGGACAAAAACGTGTCAAAGCTATCCGTCGTTTGGATGTTTTGGATGCCTTTTACAAGTCTGGAAACAAACCTGAATGGATGATTCTCAACATCCTTCCAGTTATTCCACCAGATCTTCGTCCAATGTTGCAGTTGGATGGTGGCCGTTTTGCCTCATCTGACTTGAACGACCTTTACCGTCGTGTTATTAACCGTAACAACCGTTTGGCTCGTTTGCTTGAGTTGAACGCACCAGGTATCATCGTTCAAAATGAGAAGCGTATGCTTCAAGAAGCGGTTGACGCTTTGATTGACAATGGTCGTCGTGGTCGTCCAATCACAGGACCAGGTAGCCGTCCACTGAAATCATTGAGTCACATGCTTAAAGGTAAACAAGGACGCTTCCGTCAAAACTTGCTCGGTAAACGTGTTGACTTCTCAGGACGTTCCGTTATCGCCGTTGGTCCAACTCTTAAGATGTACCAATGTGGTGTGCCACGTGAAATGGCGATCGAACTTTTTAAACCATTCGTGATGCGTGAAATCGTTGCCCGTGATATCGTGCAAAACGTCAAAGCAGCTAAACGCTTGGTGGAACGCGGAGATGAGCGTATCTGGGATATCCTTGAAGAAGTGATCAAAGAACACCCAGTGCTTTTGAACCGCGCACCGACCCTTCACCGTTTGGGTATCCAAGCCTTCGAGCCAGTCTTGATTGATGGTAAGGCCCTTCGCTTGCACCCACTGGTCTGTGAAGCCTACAATGCCGACTTTGACGGAGACCAAATGGCCATCCACGTACCGCTTTCAGAAGAAGCCCAAGCAGAAGCTCGTATCTTGATGCTAGCTGCTGAGCACATCTTGAACCCGAAAGATGGTAAACCAGTTGTTACTCCATCTCAGGACATGGTTTTGGGTAACTACTACTTGACCATGGAAGAAGCTGGTCGTGAAGGTGAAGGAATGGTCTTCAAAGACCGTGACGAAGCGGTTATGGCCTACCGTAATGGTTATGTTCACCTTCACTCACGTGTTGGTATTGCAACTGACAGTCTCAACAAGCCTTGGACAGAAGAGCAAAAACACAAGGTCTTGCTTACAACTGTTGGTAAAATTCTCTTCAACGACATCATGCCAGAGGGGCTACCATACTTGCAAGAACCAAACAATGCCAACTTGACAGAAGGCGTTCCAGCTAAATATTTCTTGCCACTTGGTGGAGATATCAAGGAAGCTATCAGCAAACTTGAACTCAATCCTCCATTCAAGAAGAAAAACCTTGGAAATATCATCGCTGAAATCTTCAAACGTTTCCGTACGACAGAAACTTCTGCCCTACTTGACCGCATGAAGAACCTCGGTTACCACCACTCAACTCTTGCAGGATTGACAGTGGGTATTGCCGATATCCCAGTCGTTGATGACAAGGCTGAAATCATTGAAGAATCACACAAACGTGTAGAACAAATCACAAAACAATTCCGTCGTGGTATGATCACAGACGACGAGCGTTACAATGCTGTTACAGCTGAATGGCGTGCTGCCCGTGAAAAACTAGAGAAACGTTTGATTGCCAACCAAGATCCTAAGAACCCAATCGTTATGATGATGGACTCTGGAGCCCGTGGTAACATCTCAAACTTCTCACAGCTTGCCGGAATGCGTGGTCTGATGGCTGCTCCGAACGGACGTATCATGGAATTGCCAATCCTTTCAAACTTCCGCGAAGGTTTGTCAGTACTCGAAATGTTCTTCTCAACTCACGGTGCGCGTAAAGGTATGACCGATACGGCCCTTAAGACAGCCGACTCAGGTTACTTGACTCGTCGTTTGGTTGACGTTGCCCAAGACGTTATCATCCGTGAGGACGACTGTGGAACAGACCGTGGTCTCTTGATCCGTTCTATCGCGGAAGGAAAAGAGATGATCGAGTCTCTAGAAGAACGTCTCAACGGTCGTTACACTAAGAAAACTGTTAAGCATCCAGAAACTGGTGCAGTGATTATCGGTCCAAATGAGTTGATTACAGAAGACAAGGCGCGTGAAATTGTCAACGCTGGTGTGGAAGAAGTAACTATCCGTTCCGTATTTACATGTAATACTCGTCACGGTGTCTGCCGTCACTGTTATGGTATCAACTTGGCGACTGGTGATGCGGTTGAAGTTGGTGAAGCAGTTGGTACAATCGCTGCCCAATCTATCGGGGAACCTGGTACACAGCTTACAATGCGTACCTTCCACACGGGTGGGGTTGCCTCAAATACCGATATCACTCAGGGTCTTCCTCGTGTCCAAGAAATCTTTGAAGCCCGCAATCCTAAAGGGGAAGCGGTTATCACAGAGGTTAAAGGACAAGTTACAGCTATCGAAGAAGATGCATCAACTCGTACCAAGAAAGTCTTTGTTAAAGGTGAAACTGGCGAAGGCGAATATGTTGTTCCATTTACAGCTCGTATGCGTGTCGAAGTTGGTGACCAAGTAGCGCGTGGTGCTGCTCTTACAGAAGGTTCTATCCAACCAAAACGTCTCCTTGCAGTCCGTGATGTCTTGTCAGTAGAAACTTACCTTCTCGGTGAAGTACAAAAAGTTTACCGTAGCCAAGGGGTAGAAATCGGTGACAAACACATCGAGGTAATGGTTCGTCAAATGATCCGTAAAGTCCGTGTCATGGATCCAGGAGATACAGACCTTCTCATGGGTACCCTTATGGATATCAATGACTTTACAGATGCTAACAAAGATGTCCTTATCGCAGGTGGAGTTCCAGCGACAGGTCGCCCAGTCCTTATGGGAATTACCAAAGCCTCACTTGAAACAAATAGTTTCTTGTCAGCGGCTTCCTTCCAGGAAACAACTCGTGTCCTTACGGATGCGGCTATCCGTGGTAAGAAAGACCATCTCCTTGGACTGAAAGAAAATGTTATCATCGGTAAGATCATCCCAGCAGGTACTGGTATGGCCCGTTACCGTAACCTTGAACCACATGCTATCAACGAAGAAGAATACCTTAATCCTCCAGTAGAGGAAGAAGGAAATGAAGAAACAACAGAAGTAGTTGTGGATACTGCCGTTGAAACTGTGGAAGAAACAGTAGAATAAAAGCAGATGAGAGAGCCTTCGGGTTCTCTTTCTCTTTTCTGAAAACTTTCTCCATTTTTCCATGAAATGTGGTAAAATAAAAGAAAAAAGCTGACAAAGGAGACGGGTATGGAACAAACATTTTTTATCATTAAACCAGATGGTGTAAAAAGAGGACTAGTAGGTGAAGTGTTGAAACGCATCGAACAACGTGGATTTACAATCGAAAAATTGGAGTTGCGTACAAAGGTTTCAGAAGAGTTGATTGATCAGCACTATCAGGACTTGGTTGGTCAGAGTTTTTACCCACCGATTCGTGAATTTATGACTTCAGGACCGGTTCTTGTAGGTATCATTTCTGGTCCCAAAGTAATTGAAACTTGGCGAACTATGATGGGGGCAACTCGTCCAGAAGAAGCTTTACCAGGAACGATTCGAGGTGATTTTGCAAAAGCTGCTGGAGAAAATGAGGTTATCCAAAATGTTGTACATGGTTCAGATTCAGAAGAGTCAGCTAAGCGAGAGATTGCTCTTTGGTTTTAAGAGTGGATTGGCTCAATCAATTGGTTAAAAGCTCATTTGAATAGAAAGTATAGTCACATAAAAAAGAAAGGACTAACTTCGTCCTTTCTCATTCTTAGCTTTTCTTCAACCTACTACAGTAGATAAACATACTGAATAGCTACTGTCTTGACTCATTTAATTCTTAAAAATTGATAGAGTTGACAAATGGTAGAAAAAAGCTCTTTTTACTAAGTTAAGTATCAACTACAGTTACGATTAGCATTCGTTACTTAGCCCACTCACCATTATAGTTTACGTAGTAACCATCTACTGTGGTATTAACAGCTAGAGCACCTGAACCATAGGCATAATACCATTTACCATTGATTTGGAACCAGCCTGTCTTCATATCTCCATTACTTGCATTTAGGTAGTACCAAATTGAACCATCTTGATACCAACCAGTTGCCATTGCTCCTGATGAACGAAGGTAGTACCAACGGTTACCAACATATACCCAACCTGTCTTCATATCACCATTTTTATTATCTAAATAATACCAAGTTGAACCATCTTGATACCAACCAATTGCCATTGCACCTGATGAACGGAGGTAGTACCACTTATTGCCAATTTGCTTCCAACCAGTTTGCATGATACCAGTTTCTGAATCTAGATAGTACCAAGCTGAACCATCATTTATCCAACCTGCACGTCTTTCACCACCAATATAGTTTTCTCCATTAATTTCCGTTTTAGCTAGATAATACCAATTAGACTGGTCATAAAGCCAACCTGTCTCTAAAGAATGATTTTGATTAAAGTAATAGTTCGTGTAAAAACTCTTCTCTTCTTTATCTTCCGGGTTTGTACGTTTTTCCCCATACTTTCTTCCAACACTGTCTTTAGTTTTAACCTCTAATGCTTTCCAACCAACAAACTCTTGTAGCACTCCATTTTTGTCAAAGTAGTACCATTCTGGCATTGGGGAACCTTCTAATCTTATACCATTAGGGTAAGGACCAATTGTATATCCTTTAACTGGCATTGGAATGTACTGCCAACCAACAACCATTTCACCATTATAATCAAAATAATAGGTCTTGCCATCAATCACTCGCCAGTCCGTTTCTTTGATGTCACCCTTCTTGTAGTAGGTTCTACCATTTTCTTGGACAAATTGCCAACCTTCTGAATCAGCATCATCCGCCAATACTGCACTTGTTGCTAGCAAACCAAAGAAAAAGACTGTTAGTCCAGCTTGCATAGTTTTTTTCAAAAGTTTCATTTATATATACCTCCAATATTAAATCCACTCACCAGATGAAGCGAAATTATAAACTTTACCATTTGTCTATTCTTCTGAACAAACTGTTGATAGGGAATTGTATTACCAAATGCAAGAACACTTAGTAATACAAATATAACTATTTTTTTAATTCCACGTTTTTTTCTCATGCAATGAAACCCCTTTCTGTTTCCTTGTTTTGATTCTAACAGATATATATTATTTAGTCAATTATTTTTATTGCTTTTTGAACTTTTTTTTTTTTTTATTATCATAAAGAATTATTTATTCCTTTAACTTGCTATTTTGAACTAAAAATTTTATAATGAAATTAAGCAAATAGGAAGGTTTATTATCTTTAATGAATACACTCGCAGAGAAATTCAGATTGAAAAGAAAAGAGTTGAGACTCTCCCAACAAACTCTTGCAGAAGGAATTTGTGAACAAAGCCAGATTAGTAAAATTGAGAGAGGGCATTTCATTCCCTCCGCAGACCTTTTGTTCAAACTCTCACAACGACTCGAAGTGCCATTAGATTATTTTTTTAATGAACAAATTGAAATTAAATCTAACCTCTCTAATTTCAAGCAATTATCTGCTCGACTATTAGATGACAGAAATTATGACAATTTGGAATATATTTATAGAATAGAGATTGAACGAAGTACTTTTCTAACACTAGAAGACCGAACTTACCTTGAATGGATTAAAGCTATTATTGACTTCTATCAATATGACAGTAAGTATGAGGCAATTTCTTCATTGGAAAATATATTATTAAAGGTCTCTTCAAATACTCTGATTTATTTAAAGGCGTTGAATACTCTATCTAATTTCTATTCCTTAGTGGGTCGTGAACAAGAATATGAGGCAAACTACTCTCATTTGATGGAGTTATATCAGACAAAAAATTTTGAGCATCAAGAGTTTTTATTTGGCTACATCAGAGTTCGTTACAACTACGCTCACTACCTAGTGTCAAAGGAAAAATATAACGAAGCCATCCAAGAAGCTCTTGAGACGATTGAACTCTGTAAACAAAGACAGACAAGCTACCAACTGGCTCCTCTACTTATTCTTGTAGGAAATGCTGGAGCCAAATTTCTAGACAAAGAACAAGTCAAAAATTATTATATAGAAGCAAGAGAGTTATGTAAGATTTATAACAATCCTTTAATGTTGATGAAGATAGAAAACTATTTGAAGGAATTAGATACTGTTTAGTTAATCTTGACATTATAGTTTTTCTGAAACGTTAAATAACCTGTAAGGCTGATAGTGAAATGAATACTATCAGCCTTATTTCAAATTTATATTCTTTGAAAATCTCTTCAAACCACGTCAGCTCTATCTGCAACCTCAAAACAGTGTTTTGAGCAACCTGTGGCTAGCTTCCTAGTTTACTCTTTGATTTTTACTGAGTATTAGTCTCTGGTGTTTGTTTAGCGTCTAAAAGAGACATTTGAGAAGATTGGAAACAGTTCTCTCTTTTCTCCTAGTATAATGATTGGTAGGAAGGGAGAGAAAAGATGAAATCAATGAGAGTCTTATTTTTGTTAGCTTTAATTCAAATCAGTTTGAGTAGCTGTTTCCTATGGAAGGAATGCATCTTGTCCTTTAAACAAAGTACAGCTTTTTTCATCGGAAGTATGGTATTCGTTTCGGGAATCTGTGCTGGAGTAAATTATCTTTATACCCGTAAGCAAGAAGTTCATAGTGTCCTAGCCAGTAAGAAGTCAGTGAAGCTTTTTTACAGTATCTTGCTCTTAATTAATTTGTTAGGAGCTGTTCTTGTCTTGTCAGATAACTTGTTCATCAAAAATACGTTGCAGCAAGAATTAGTTGACTTTTTATTGCCATCCTTCTTTTTCCTATTTGGACTAGATTTGCTGATTTTTTTACCCTTGAAAAAATACATGCGCGATTTGCTTGCTATGCTAGACAGAAAAAAGACAGTGTTGGTGACTATTTTAGCAACACTTCTTTTCTTAAGAAATCCAATGACCATTGTCTCACTTCTGATGTATATTGGACTGGGTTTGTTTTTTGCAGCCTATCTTGTCCCAAATTCGGTTAAGAAGGAAGTTTCCTTTTATGGTCATATTTTCCGAGATCTTGTATTGGTCATTGCTACGCTCATTTTCTTTTAGAGAAAGCTTGTTTTTATGGATGTTATGATGGTAAGTTTAGCAGGAAAATAGACACAAAAGAAAAGTTTTTGGTATAATAAGAGTATGTACACAAAAAATGAAGAAGAGCTACAAGCCTTAGGGGAACGCTTGGGCCATCTATTAGAAAAGAATGATGTTTTAATCTTAACTGGAGAGCTGGGTGCAGGTAAAACGACCTTTACTAAGGGACTTGCTAAAGGTTTACAGATTTCTCAAATGATTAAAAGTCCAACCTACACTATCGTAAGAGAGTATGAAGGTCGTCTTCCGCTTTACCACCTAGATGTTTATCGTATAGAGGGGGATGCTGATTCTATCGACTTGGATGAGTTTCTCTTTGGTGGTGGAGTGACTGCTATTGAGTGGGGCAATCTCTTAGGAGATGCCTTGCCAGATACTTATTTAGAATTGGAAATTCTAAAAGAAAAAGACGGTCGCAGATTACATTTCCAAGCAAAGGGGTTGCGTGCAGAAAAACTCTTAGAGGAGCTTCAACATGGAGTATGAATTGCTCATTAGGGAAGCAGAGCCTAAAGATGCAGCTGAATTAGTGGCTTTTTTAAATCGTGTGAGTTTGGAGACAGATTTTACCAGCTTAGACGGAGATGGTATTCTCTTGACTAGTGAGGAGATGGAAATATTCCTCAACAAGCAAGCTAGTTCGGACAATCAGATAACCTTACTTGCATTCTTAAATGATAAAATTGCTGGTATTATAAATATTACAGCTGACCAGCGCAAGAGAGTCCGTCATATTGGAGATCTCTTCATTGTGATTGGAAAAAGATATTGGAATAATGGATTGGGAAGTTTGTTGCTAGAAGAAGCGATAGAGTGGGCACAAGCAAGTGGCATTCTGCGTCGTCTCCAGCTGACTGTCCAAACTCGTAATCAAGCAGCAGTTCATCTTTATCAAAAGCATGGCTTTGTAATTGAAGGTCGCCAAGAGCGTGGAGCATATATAGAAGAAGGGAAATTTATCGATGTTTACTTGATGGGTAAACTGATAGATTAGTAGAAATATGGTTAAAAAAATTATTGGAATGGTGCTAGCTTTTCTAGCTGTGACAGTTTTAGGTGTCGGTGTTTTTGCGTATACTATTTATCAGCAAGGCACACAAACCTTATCAAAGACCTATAAAAAAATCGGAGAAGAAACCAAGGTTATCGAAGCAACAGAGCCTTTGACCATTCTGTTAATGGGGGTTGATACTGGGAATGTAGAGCGTACAGATCAATGGGCTGGAAATAGTGATTCTATGATTCTCTTGACTGTCAATCCACATACTAAGAAGACCATGATGCTGAGTTTGGAGCGTGATATCCTGACTAAAATTCAACATAAGGATGGTAGTATTGAAGAAGCGAAGCTAAACGCTGCCTATGCTGGTGGTGGAGCAGAACTTGCTATAGAAACAATTCAAAAGATGATGAATATCCATATCGATCGCTACATTATGGTTAATATGCAAGGATTGCAACAATTGGTCGATGCAGTGGGAGGTATTACGGTCAATAATACACTAGGTTTCCCAATCTCTATCAGTGACCAAGAAGAATTTAACACCATTTCTATCGGTGTTGGAGAGCAGACAATAAATGGAGAAGAAGCGCTTGTTTATTCACGCATGCGTTATCAAGACCCAGAAGGAGACTATGGTCGTCAGAAGCGTCAGCGTGAAGTCATTCAAAAAGTTGTTGAAAAAGTTCTTAGTTTAAATAGTGTCAGTCACTATCAGTCTATCTTAAAAGCCCTAAGTACTAATATGCAGACTAATATCGATTTATCTGCGAAAAGTATTCCGAGCTTGTTGGGCTATAAAGATTCATTTAAAACTATTGAAACACAACAGTTGAAGGGTGAAGGGGAGATGCTACAAGGCGTTTCTTATCAAATTGTTACGAGAAGCCATATGTTGGAAATGCAGAATCTTTTGAGACGTTCTTTGGGACAAGAAGAAGTCACTCAGCTTGAAACAAATGTTGTCTTATTTGAAGATTTATTTGGACGGGTGCCTGTTAGTGACGAAGATAATTAACTTTCTTACTATAAATAAAAAATCAATCGTGGGAAATTTCCTGCGATTTTTTCAAAAAAATACGAATAGATAGGTAGGAGGAAACATGAAAGCAGAAATCATTGCTGTTGGAACAGAGATTTTGACAGGACAGATTGTCAACACTAATGCCCAGTTTTTATCGGAAAAATTAGCAGAGATTGGGGTAGATGTTTATTTTCAGACGGCTGTAGGAGACAACGAAGCCCGTCTCTTATCCCTGCTTGAGATTGCCAGTCAACGTAGCAGTCTGGTGATTTTGACAGGTGGTTTGGGGCCGACTGAGGACGATTTGACCAAACAAACTCTAGCTAAATTTTTAGGGAAAGAATTAGTCTTTGACCCTCAGGCGCAGGAGAAGTTGGATGTCTTTTTTGCCCAGAGACCAGACTATGCCCGAACACCGAATAACGAAAGACAAGCTCAAATTGTAGAAGGAGCGACTCCACTGCCAAACGAAACAGGACTGGCTGTGGGAGGAATATTGGAAGTCGATGGAGTGACCTACGTTGTCCTTCCAGGTCCACCGAGTGAAATGAAACCTATGGTCTTAAATCAGCTTCTACCCAAGTTGATAACAGGGAGCAAGCTGTATTCCCGAGTTCTTCGTTTCTTTGGAATTGGCGAAAGTCAGCTGGTGACGATTCTGGCTGATTTGATTGATAATCAAACCGATCCTACCTTGGCACCTTATGCCAAGATAGGAGAAGTCACTCTGCGTCTGTCAACAAAGGATAGCAGTCAAGAAGAGGCGAATCAGGCGCTGGATATCTTGGAAAATCAAATCTTGGACCGCCAAACTTTTGAAGGCCTTTCTTTACGAGAACTCTGTTATGGTTATGGGGAAGAGTCCAGCTTGGCCAGCATTGTGGTAGAAAAGCTGAAAAGGCAAGGGAAAACTATCACGGCTGCAGAGAGTTTGACGGCAGGTCTTTTCCAAGCGACCGTGGCGAATTTTTCTGGAGCTTCAAGTATATTTAAGGGTGGTTTTGTGACCTATAGCTTGGATGAAAAATCAAAAATGTTGGATATTCCTGTCAAGGATTTGGAAGAGCATGGTGTGGTGTCTGAATTTACAGCTCAAAAGATGGCTGAGCAGGCACGAATCAAGACCCAGTCTGATTTTGGCATTAGCTTGACTGGAGTGGCAGGACCAGATAGCCTAGAAGGACACCCAGCTGGAACAGTCTTCATAGGCTTGGCTCAAGAGCATGGAACTGAGGTCATCAAGGTTAATATTGGAGGTAGAAGTCGAGCAGATGTACGTCACATTGCGGTTATGCATGCCTTTAACCTAGTTCGCAAGGCTTTATTAAGTGACTAACTTTTGATATAATAGTAGATAGGTCTGAGGACCATTAGAATGTAGGAGAATAGAATGGCGAAAAAACCAAAAAAATTAGATGAAATTTCAAAAAAATTCGGGGCAGAACGTGAAAAAGCCTTGAATGACGCTCTTAAATTGATTGAGAAAGACTTTGGTAAGGGTTCAATTATGCGTTTGGGTGAACGTGCCGAGCAAAAGGTGCAAGTGATGAGCTCAGGTTCTTTGGCTCTTGACATTGCCCTTGGTTCAGGTGGTTATCCTAAGGGACGTATCATCGAAATCTATGGACCAGAGTCATCTGGTAAGACAACGGTTGCCCTTCATGCAGTTGCGCAAGCACAAAAAGAAGGTGGTATTGCTGCCTTTATCGATGCGGAACATGCCCTTGATCCAGCTTATGCTGCGGCTCTTGGTGTTAACATTGACGAATTGCTCTTGTCTCAACCAGACTCAGGAGAGCAAGGTCTTGAGATTGCAGGGAAATTGATTGACTCAGGTGCCGTGGATCTTGTCGTAGTCGACTCAGTTGCGGCCCTTGTACCTCGTGCGGAAATTGATGGAGATATCGGAGATAGCCACGTTGGTTTGCAGGCTCGTATGATGAGCCAGGCTATGCGTAAGCTCGGTGCTTCTATCAATAAAACCAAAACAATTGCCATCTTTATCAACCAATTGCGTGAAAAAGTTGGAGTGATGTTTGGAAATCCAGAAACAACTCCTGGTGGACGTGCTCTGAAATTCTACGCATCAGTTCGTTTGGATGTTCGTGGAAGTACACAAATCAAGGGAACTGGTGACCAAAAAGACACCAACGTCGGTAAAGAAACTAAGATCAAGGTCGTGAAAAACAAGGTGGCTCCACCATTTAAGGAAGCCTTCGTTGAAATCATGTACGGAGAAGGGATTTCTAAGACTGGTGAGCTTTTGAAGATTGCAAGTGATTTGGATATCATCAAAAAAGCAGGAGCTTGGTACTCTTACAAGGATGAGAAAATCGGGCAAGGTTCTGAAAATGCTAAGAAATACTTGGCAGATCACCCAGAAATCTTTGATGAGATTGACCATCAAGTCCGTGTTCAATTTGGTTTGGTTGATGGAGAAGAAGCTTCTGTAGAAGGTGTTGAAACTAAAAAAGATGAAGCAGCTCAAGCAGATTCTGTGAATGAAGAAGTGACTCTTGACCTAGGCGATGAACTTGAAATCGAAATTGAAGAATAAGTTGTTAAAGTAGTGGATAAATCCACTGCTTTTTCGTTGCCTTGTTCTGGTTCTCAGCTCGCGCAAAGTTTGCTGTTTCTTGTCGCTCCTCTAGAAAGCTGATATAATAGTCTTATGAATAAAAAACGAACAGTGGATTTGATTCATGGTCCTATTCTTCCCTCGCTTTTGAGTTTTGCCTTCCCAATCTTGCTATCCAATATTTTCCAACAGCTCTATAACACTGCTGATGTCTTGATTGTTGGACGATTCCTTGGACAAGAATCCTTGGCGGCAGTAGGGGCAACAACTGCTATTTTTGACTTGATTATAGGCTTTACACTTGGTGTTGGTAATGGGATGGGGATTGTCATTGCTCGCTATTATGGGGCTCGGAATTTCACTAAAATTAAAGAAGCAGTAGCAGCCACCTGGATTTTAGGTGCTCTTTTGAGTGTTGTAGTGATGCTACTGGGCTTTCTTGGTTTGTATCCTCTCTTGCAATATTTAGATACTCCTGTAGAAATCCTTCCTCAGTCCTATCAATATATTTCTATGATTGTGACCTGTGTCGGTGTCAGCTTTGCTTATAATCTATTTGCAGCTTTGCTGCGATCTATTGGAGACAGTCTAGCTGCGCTTGGTTTTCTGATTTTCTCTGCTCTGGTTAATGTGGTTCTGGATCTCTATTTCATTACGCAATTGCATCTGGGAGTTCAATCCGCGGGACTAGCTACCATTATTTCGCAAGCCTTATCAGCGGTTCTCTGCTTTTATTATATCCGTAAGAGTGTGCCTGAGCTACTCCCTCAGCTCAAGCATTTTAAATGGGACAAAAGCTTGTACGCTGATCTCTTGGAGCAAGGTTTGGCTATGGGCTTGATGAGTTCGATTGTATCTATCGGCAGTGTGATTTTACAGTCTTCTGTTAATACCTTTGGTGCAGTGATTATTAGTGCCCAGACGGCGGCTCGACGTATTATGGCTTTCGCCCTTCTTCCTATGACCGCTATTTCTGCCTCGATGACGACCTTTGCTTCTCAGAATTTAGGTGCTAAGCGACCAGACCGCATTGTTCAAGGTCTTCGAATCGGCAGTCGTTTAAGTATGTCCTGGGCAATTTTTGTTTGTGTCTTCCTCTTTTTTGCCAGTCCATCCTTGGTTTCCTTCTTGGCTAGTTCGACAGATGGTTACTTGATAGAAAATGGCAGTCTGTACTTGCAAATCAGCTCAGCTTTTTATCCTATTTTGAGTCTTTTATTGATTTATCGCAATTGTTTGCAGGGCTTGGGGCAAAAAGTCCTTCCTCTGGTTTCTAGCTTTATCGAACTAATCGGGAAAATCGCTTTTGTGGTCTTGATTATCCCTTGGGCAGGCTATAAGGGTGTTATCCTTTGTGAACCCCTTATCTGGGTTGCCATGACCATTCAACTCTACTTCTCACTCTTCCGTCACCCCTTGATAAAAGAAGGCAAGGCAATCTTGGTAACCAAAGTGCAATCCTAGCTGTATTTACTAAATAAAATCTATTTCCTCTAGTGAAAATCGAAAAAACTTGTGTTATAATAAGAAAGATTAAAATGTGAAAAAAGGAGATTCCTAATGGGACGTAAATGGGCCAATATCGTAGCTAAGAAAACGGCTAAAGATGGAGCTAACTCTAAAGTATATGCAAAATTTGGTGTAGAAATCTATGTAGCAGCTAAAAAAGGTGATCCAGATCCAGAATCAAACTCAGCCTTGAAATTCGTTATCGACCGTGCTAAACAAGCCCAAGTGCCAAAACACGTTATCGATAAGGCTTTGGACAAGGCTAAAGGAAACACAGACGAAACCTTTACAGAAGGACGTTACGAAGGTTTTGGACCAAATGGTTCTATGTTGATTGTTGATACTTTGACATCAAACGTTAACCGTACAGCAGCCAATGTCCGTGCAGCCTTTGGTAAAAACGGCGGAAACATGGGTGCTTCAGGTTCTGTTTCTTACCTCTTTGACAACAAGGGTGTTATCGTATTTGCAGGTGAAGATGCGGACGCGGTCTTTGAGCAATTGCTAGAAGCAGATGTAGATGTGGACGATGTAGAAGCAGAAGAAGGAACAATTACTGTTTACACAGCTCCAACAGACCTTCACAAGGCTATCGTTGCCCTTCGTGAGTCAGGTGTCGAAGAATTCCAAGTGACTGAATTGGAAATGATTCCTCAGTCAGAAGTGGAATTGTCAGGTGATGACCTTGAAACCTTTGAAAAACTTTACAGCGTTCTTGAGGACGACGAAGACGTACAAAAGATCTACACAAACGTAGATGGATTCTAATAGAAAAACGAACAGTTTTACTAGCTGTTCGTTTTTTTGATATTTGAACTTAGACTCAGGTTTCAGAATCGTTTTGTTGCTTGCTTTTTTCTAGACCTAGACCGACTGCATGTTTTTGGACGAGCAAGAGCTGTCCATTGTCATCTTTTGCAAAAGTTAAGGTAACAGTCTTGATCTTGTCTCCAATGGAGATATAGGTGATTTTTTTCGTATTGTAACCCCCAAGAGTGAAGTCAAACTCGGAATCTGGCTTTCCGTGTTTATTGATAATATCCTCGTAGGTGGTACCACCTTTTCCTTTGTTGTCAAGGTCGCCTTCGATTAAGGCGTCGAACTGTTCTTGGGTCCAGGTGAAGGTATCGTCTGTCAAGTCGCTTTTTTCTTCGCGTTCCATTGAGGCACTCGTATCCATGTAGGAACGGTTAAACTCCTTGGCATACTCTTTGTAGACATCAGCGTATAGTGCCTGACTCGTAAAGAAAAGTACAACAGAGGCAACTGCCAGGGATGTTCCGATAATAGCCATTGTTTTCCGTTTTTTGAGGTTGACGATAAGGCCGATAATCCCCAAGATAAATGCGACGATGGCGATGAACAACGATAGATAGTTAATAAACGGGATCCAGGATCCTAAAAGTGCAATGGCTCCAAAAATGGTTGCTAAGATTCCTAAAACTCTTTGTTCTTCTGGTTTCATTTGAAAGTTTTCTCCCTTCATTGAGTGAATGGATTTCTATCCACAGTAGTTAGCGCTTATTATATAAAAGATATTGCCTAATGTCAATTTAAACTAAGATAGTTCTCATGAAAACTTTTTCTTGACATCTTTTCTGAAAATGGTAAAATAGTTCTCATGGAAACTTATTTAGTTCCTAGGAGAACTAAATGTGATGGTTAGAAAGGAGTTAGTATGGATAAACCGATGTTAGTCTTTAAGCGTTTTGGTCATCAGATTCACCTCATGGTGCAAAAGGAAGCCAAACGTTGTGGCATTGAATTTATGGGTGGGCCTCAAGGTCAGGTTGTACGTTTTTTGGATAGCCGTGAGGAAAATCAAGACTTGGTCTTGATTAAAGATATCGAGCAGGAACTCAATATTACCAAGTCTGTTGCTAGTAATCTAGTCAAGCGTATGGTGCAAAATGGTTTGGTGGAATTGGAGGCGAGTCCTGTCGATAAGCGGGCCAAGTTTGTACGTTTGACGGACAAAGCACGTTCTCAAATGCAGCAGGTTAAGGCATTCTTTGAACGCATTGACAAGCAGTTGATAGAAGACGTAGATGAAGATGAATTACTGATTTTTGAGAAGGTCCTTGCTCAACTACAGGAAAATATCAAGAGAATAGGAGGAGAGAATGAAGAAATTAGCAAAACGAATTAGTGGAAAAGAATGGGGGATTGTTTTTCTAGCCATTCTCTTTACCTGCTTTCAAGTTTATCTAGAGTTGGAAGTGCCAACCTATATCTCGAAAATTACGGATTTACTAGGAACTCAGGGTAGCAACTTAGATGAGTTATGGCAGCCAGCAAGCATGATGGTGGGAATGTCCTTTCTGGCCTTCTTGTCCGCAGTTGCAGTTGGATTTTTTGCGTCTAGAGTGGCTGCTTCTTATACTAGTAGGCTAAGAAGTGATATTTTTAATCGAGTTTTAGACTACTCGCAGACAGAGATTAAGAAATTCTCTATCCCTAGTCTCTTAACTCGTACGACCAATGATATTACCCAAGTTCAGATGTTGATTACCATGGGCTTGCAAGTGGTTACGCGTGGTCCGATTATGGCTATCTGGGCCATCGGGAAGATTTTAGGCCATTCAGAATACTGGCTCTGGGCCGTACTTGTGGCAGTGATTGTCAACGTTTTGATGACGATCGTTTTGGTGACGCTAGCCTTTCCAAAACAGTCCTTGATTCAGGGGCTGACAGATAAACTGAACAGTATCACTCGTGAAAGTTTAATAGGTATTCGTGTTGTTCGCGCCTACAATGCTGAAGAATACCAAAATGAAAAATTTGCAGCAGCAAATGATGAATTGACACGCTTGAATTTGTTTGTTAATCGTCTTATGGCCATTTTGAATCCCATCATGATGGGGATTTCAAGTGGTTTGAGTGTGGCGATTTACTGGATTGGGGCCTATGTAATCAACGATGCTGCTCCGACGGAGCGTCTGCCTCTCTTTAGTGACATGGTTGTTTTCATGTCTTATGCTATGCAGGTTGTCATGGGCTTCCTTCTCACGGGGGCGCTCTTCATCGTTCTTCCCCGAACTATGGTCTCTGCCAAGCGGATTAATCAAGTTCTAGATTTGCATTCTTCTATCCAAAATCCTGCTCAAGCGCAGCTGGCTGATGAAAATCTCAAAGGTCAGGTCGAGTTTAAGGATGTGACCTTCCGCTATGCGGCAAATTCGGAGGCGGTTGTTGAACATGTTAGCTTTAAAGCAGAAACTGGTCAAACAGTGGCCTTTATTGGGTCAACAGGTTCTGGTAAATCAACTCTGGTCAATCTGATTCCACGTTTCTACGATGTTTCAGATGGAGATATTCTGGTGGACGGTGTCAATGTTCAAGACTATGATCTGGAAGAGTTGCGCAACAAGGTCGGCTATATTCCACAAAAAGCTGTTCTCTTTTCAGGTGATGTCAAGGGCAATCTAGACTTTGGACACAGTCAAGAAACACCGCTTGGTGAGGAGGCTATGTGGCGAGCCTTAGAATTGGCCCAGTCTAAGAACTTTATCGAAGACAAGGAAGCGGGCTTAGAGTCAGAAGTAGCCCAAGGAGGAACCAACTTCTCAGGTGGTCAAAGACAGCGTCTGGCCATTGCGCGTGCCTTAGCTCGGAAGTCAGAAATCCTCATCTTTGATGACTCCTTCTCAGCCTTGGACTACAAGACAGACCGTGTCCTACGCCAAGAGCTAGCAGAAAAAACCAAATCTATGACCAAGCTTATCGTCGCACAACGTATTTCAACGATTATGGATGCTGATTTGATTTTGGTCTTGGATCAAGGTAAAGTCGTGGGACAAGGCACCCACAAGGAACTTCTAGCTAATAACGAAGTTTACCAAGAAATTGCCTATTCACAATTATCGAAGGAGGAATTGGAACATGGAAAATAAAAAAACGTCTCTCTGGAAACAGAGTAAACCCTATCTTGCAGGTCTCCAGTTTGCCCTTCTGATTGCCTTTTTAGCAACAATCCTATCTAATATCATTACTGTATATGGCCCAACCCGTATCAAGGAAATGACCAATATCATTGCTAGTGGTCTGGGAACAAGTGTGGATGTCGCGGCGGTTGCAGCTATTGGTGGTTTTTTAGCCGTGATTTATGTGATTGGACTTTTATCAAATTATTTGCAGGCCTTTCTATTTACAACAGCCATTCAACGTTTTTCAGAGCGTTTGAGAACAGCCATTGCAGAGAAAATCAATAGCCTGCCATTGGGGTATTTTGATGGACACTCTCAAGGAGATACCTTGTCTCGTGTAACCAATGACGTTGACACTGCAGCCCAATCCCTCAATCAAAGTCTGGGAACAGTTCTTTCATCCACTTTATTGGTCGTGGCAGTCTTGGTGACCATGTTTGGGATGAACTGGATTTTAGCCTTGGTGACGGTTGTGTCAACTCTTGTTGGCTTTGCCTTCGTATCCGTCTTTATGGGCAAATCCCAGGGCTTTTTTAAGAGTCAGCAACAAGATTTGGCAGCTGTCAATGGATATGTGGAAGAAATGTACTCTGGCCATAATGTGGTGACCAGCTACAATGCTATCGAGAGTACGAAAGAAGAATTTGCGAAATTAAACCATCGTCTGTATGACAGTATCTGGAAATCTCAGTTTATTTCAGGGATTATGATGCCGATTATGATGTTTATTGGGAACTTTAGCTATGCCTTGGTGATTATCGTTGGTGCAGCCTTGGCTTTAAATGGACACATCAGTATCGGGATTATCGTTGCTTTTATGGCCTACGTTCGTATCTTTTCTCAGCCTCTTTCACAAATTGCCCAAGGGATTACTAGTCTTCAGCAGGCTAGTGCAGCCATGGGACGTGTCTTCGAATTCCTAGCTGAAGAGGAAATGGAAGACGAATCCCATAAAGAAGGACAATCGAGCGATATGAAAGGGCAAGTAGTCTTTGACCGAGTCTCCTTTGGTTACACACCAGAGCGAACTATTATCCATGACTTTTCTGCGACCGCTCATGCAGGTCAAAAGGTTGCCATTGTCGGACCGACTGGAGCTGGGAAGACAACCATTGTCAATCTTTTGATGAAGTTCTATGAGATTGATAAGGGAAGTATCCGTATCGATGGTGTGGATACCAAAGAGATGAAGCGTTCGGAAGTGCACGATGCCTTTTCAATGGTCTTGCAGGACACTTGGCTCTTTGAAGGGACCATTCGCGACAATCTCATCTATAACCAAACAGGTATTAGTGATGAGCGCGTGATTGAAGCCAGCAAGGCTGTGGGGATTCATCACTTTATCATGACCCTACCAGATGGTTACGATACCGTCTTGGACGACACGGTAACCTTGTCTGTCGGGCAAAAACAACTCTTGACCATTGTTCGTGCTTTGCTGAAAGATGCACCACTCCTAATCCTAGATGAAGCGACCTCTTCGGTTGATACACGGACGGAAGAATTAATCCAGAAAGCCATGGACCGTTTGATGGAGGGCAGAACTTCCTTTGTCATCGCCCACCGCTTGTCAACCATCCGTAATGCTGATCTTATTCTGGTTATGAAAGATGGCAATATCATCGAGCAAGGCAATCATTATGATCTGATGGCGCAAGCTGGTTTCTATGCAGATCTCTATAACAGTCAGTTCACAGAAGATGAGGCAGAAGAATAAACCAAAAGAAGGCTTGACGGCCTTCTTTTTCTGCACTATACTAGAAGACAAGTGCTTCCCTATAAGCAAAATTTGAGTAAGTGATGAGAAAATATATGAAAAATTATCAAGAATGGTATGACCGCGTTGCTAGTAACATTGAAAATAAGCCCTTTCTGCTGACCTTGTTAAGAACTTTCAATCGGTTCATGACAGTAGTCATGCCTATAGTTTATTTAACCTTGTTAGTAATTACCTATCTCCAAGAAGGACTTGGGAAGCAGGTCTTGATGTATGTGTTTGTCCCTGCGTCAGGTTTTGTAATTTTGTCTCTTTTCCGTAAGAAAATCAATGCTCCTAGGCCTTATGAAGTTTGGGAAATTGTACCGCTACTAGACAGAGATAGTCCTGGTCAGTCTATGCCTAGTCGTCATGTCTTTTCAGCCACCATTATCTCCATGGCTTGCTTACATGCTAGTTTATCCGTAGGTTTAATCTTGCTGATCTTATCAGCCATCCTCGGTCTAGTAAGAGTCCTAGGTGGTGTCCATTATCCCAAGGATGTAGTGGTTGGCTATATTTGTGCTCTTGTGTGGGGTGTGATTTTATTTCTATGTTGACCTGTAAGTTAAGGCGGTCCTAGAACCACTTACGTGGCTAAAGTAACCACTTGCTTTTTTGCTCTTGTTTTCTTATTTTTCCTTTGATATAGTAGAGTCAGAAAGGAGATGGAATGAAGTTACGAATCGAAATTGATAGCAATTTAGAGGAAACTGAAATTGTCATCAAGGCAGCGGCCTTGACAGATGAGATTGCGGATTTACAGCGACTCTTACAAGAGTCCAAGTCTCCTAGGTTGATTTTTTACAAAGGGACGGGTGAATATTATCTGGACTTGTCGGAAATTCTCTTCTTTGAGACAGAAGGGAACAAGATTTACGCCCATACCCAGAAAGATGCCTACGAAGTTCGGCTTAAACTCTATGAGTTAGAGGCTATCCTTCCTCGTTATTTTAGTCGGGTATCCAAGTCAACGATTGCTAATATTCGGCAAGTCTATTCGGTGGACAAGTCCTTTTCAGGAACGGGCACCATTTCCTTTTATCAGACCCACAAGGAGGTTCATGTGTCACGGCATTACCAATCCCTCCTAAAAGAAAATCTAAGAAACATGAGGTAAGAACATGAAAAAGAAAGCATTTGGTATTGTGTTGCTTATTTTTGCAGCTGTAATATTATTACAAGGAAATTTTGGAATCCCTTCTCTTGGAGGGCAAATTTGGCCCTTGATTGGCATTGCTTTTTTTGCCTACCAATCAGTTGGAGCTTTGTTGCGTCGCCACTTAACCTCAGCCTCTTTTACAGCTCTAGTAGCCTTACTAATCGCCAACCACTCTTATGATATTTTACCGATTCCCAATCAGTCACTGTTCTGGGCAGGAATTCTGATCGTTCTCGGAGTAAATATGTTGACTCATTCTAACAGAACCTGGAATGGAAAAAAATGGTGGTATGATGGTGAAAAGACCATTCTTACAGATAAGGAAGTCGCTTTTGGGACTGGGACTTTCTACAAGCAAGACCAAGAATTGGTAGAAGACCAAGTTGAAGTTGGTTTTGGCAATGCCAAGATATATTATGACAATGCAGAGATGTTAGGTGATAGCGCAACACTGAAAGTTGAAGTTGGTTTTGGCAATGCAGTTATCTATGTTCCTCAACATTGGAGAGTTGATTTAAAGGTGGAAACTTTCTGTGGTGTAGCCAAGGCAGATACTTCTCTAGCCCCAACCAGCAAAACCTTGATTATCCGTGGGGATGTAGCTTTTGGAAAGTTGGGAATTGTCTACGTTAAATAAAAAAATCTTCCAATTCCCTTGCAAAAATGAAGAAAGTGTGATAACATAGTACGGTATGTGGTGCTAGCACATCCGCTATATTAGATCTAATAGGAGGAAAACACAATGGCTAAAGTATGTTACTTTACAGGTCGTAAGACTGTATCAGGAAACAACCGTTCACACGCGATGAACCAAACAAAACGTGCCGTAAAACCAAACCTTCAAAAAGTTACTGTTCTTATCGATGGTAAACCTAAAAAAGTTTGGGCTTCAGCTCGTGCTTTGAAATCAGGTAAAGTTGAACGCGTTTAATAATAAAAGTAAGGAGACCTTAGGGTCTTTTTTCTTTTACTGTAGGTATAAAATCATTTGAAAAATAGAGTAAATATCCGCTGATACAGTATTCTGCTTTTACACTTGGGCTGAAATATGATAAAATAGAGTATCAACTAGTTGAGGTAAAAAGGATGACTGTAAAAATTAATACAAAAGATGGTCAAATCGAACTAACAGATGAAGTGATTGCAACCGTCGTAGGTGGAGCAGCAACTGAGATTTTTGGTGTGGTCGGTATGGCTAGTAAAAATGCCCTCAAAGATAACTTCCAAGCTCTTCTAGGTAAGGAGAATTATTCTAAAGGCGTCGTCGTAAAAGCGGCCGAAGATGGCAGTATTGCAGTTGATGTATATACCGTGTTGAGCTACGGAACAAAGATTAGCGAAGTGTCAAAAAACATTCAAGAGCGTGTTCGTTTTAGTTTGGAAAACCAACTTGGAATTACTGCTCAGACTGTAAATGTCTACATTCAAAATATCAAAGTTGTAGGAGAATAACCGTGTCAAAAATTACTACTAGCTTATTTCAAGAAATGGTGCAGGCTGCATCAACTCGCTTGAATAAGCAAGCTGAATATGTCAATTCATTAAACGTCTTCCCAGTTCCAGATGGAGATACAGGGACAAATATGGGAATGACCATTGAAAATGGTGCTAAGGAAGTTGCAGATAAGCCAGCTTCTACTGTTGGAGAGGTAGCAAGCATTCTTGCAAAAGGTCTTTTGATGGGTGCGCGTGGGAACTCAGGAGTTATTACATCTCAGCTTTTCCGCGGATTTTCACAAGCCATCAAGGATAAAGACGAGTTAACAGGTCAAGACTTGGCCCTTGCCTTCCAATCAGGTGTGGAAGTTGCCTACAAGGCAGTTATGAAACCAGTTGAAGGAACGATTTTGACAGTTTCTCGTGGGGCTGCTATCGGTGCTAAGAAAAAAGCTGAGCAAACAGATGACGCTGTTGAAGTCATGCGCGCAGCCTTGGAAGGTGCTAAAACAGCTCTAGCTAAAACGCCAGACATGCTTCCAGTATTGAAAGAAGTTGGCGTTGTGGACTCAGGTGGTCAAGGACTGGTCTTTATCTACGAAGGTTTCCTTTCAGCCCTTACTGGCGAATATATTGCATCTGAGGACTTTGTAGCGACTCCGGCCAATATGAGTGAAATGATTAATGCAGAGCACCACAAGTCTGTAGCTGGTCATGTAGCGACTGAGGACATCACCTTTGGTTACTGTACTGAAATCATGGTAGCCCTTAAGCAAGGCCCAACCTATGCCAAAGATTTTGACTACGACGAGTTCCGTAACTACTTGAATGAACTTGGGGATTCTCTCCTTGTTGTCAATGATGATGAAATTGTCAAAGTCCATGTCCATACAGAAGATCCAGGTCTTGTTATGCAAGAAGGCCTCAAATATGGTAGCTTGGTCAAGGTAAAAGTTGATAATATGCGTAACCAACACGAAGCACAGGTTGAGAAAGAAGCTGCTCAAGTTAGCAAGCCTGCTGAAGAAAAAGAGTATGCTTTGATTGCTGTAGTGGCTGGTAAAGGTCTAGCAGATATCTTCCGTTCTCAAGGTGTGGATTATGTTATCGAAGGCGGTCAAACCATGAACCCTTCAACAGAAGACTTTATCAAGGCTGTTGAACAGGTCAACGCTCGTAACATCATCTTCCTGCCAAACAACAAAAACATCTTCATGGCAGCTCAATCTGCAGCAGAAGTTTTGGAGCAACCAGCAGTAGTGGTGGAAGCTCGTACTTTGCCACAAGGTTTGACAAGTCTTCTCGCCTTTGATCCAAGCAAGTCCATCGAAGAAAACCAAGAGCGTATGACTGCTGCTCTTAGCGATGTCGTTAGCGGAAGCGTCACAACAGCTGTGCGTGATACAACCATTGATGGTTTAGAAATCCATGAAAACGATAATCTTGGTATGGTGGATGGGAAAATCCTCGTGTCAAACCCTGATATGCATCAAACCTTGACAGAAACCTTGAAACATATGTTGGATGAAGATAGTGAAATCGTAACCTTCTATGTCGGTGAAGACGGAAGCGAAGAACTTGCCAATGAAATTGCTCAAGAAATCGCAGAAGAATTCGAAGACGTTGAAGTCGAGATTCACCAAGGTCAACAACCTGTTTACCCATACCTATTTAGTGTGGAATAAGATTAATGAAGGACTGAGAAATCAGTTCTTTTTTTCTTTTTAAATAATGAAATCGGTATCTTTTAAATAAAAACCAAAATAACATTCATAAATAAACGTTAAAATAGAAAATTCAGAAAATTTCTTCTTTTGTCTTGAAAAATTTTGAAAAAGTGGTATGATAGTAACAAGTTATTTTTAAGAGGAAAGAAAGGGGAACAATGGAGAAAATCAGTTTAGAATCTCCTAAGACGGGGTCGGACCTAGTTTTGGAAACACTTCGTGATTTAGGAATTGATACCATCTTTGGTTATCCTGGTGGTGCGGTCTTGCCTTTTTATGATGCGATATATAATTTTAAAGGCATTCGCCACATTCTAGGGCGCCATGAGCAAGGTTGTCTGCATGAAGCTGAAGGTTATGCCAAATCAACTGGAAAGTTGGGTGTTGCCGTCGTCACTAGCGGACCGGGAGCAACCAATGCCATTACAGGGATTGCAGATGCCATGAGCGATAGCGTTCCCCTTTTGGTCTTTACAGGTCAGGTGGCGCGAGCAGGTATTGGGAAGGATGCCTTTCAGGAGGCAGACATCGTGGGAATTACCATGCCAATCACTAAGTACAATTACCAAGTTCGTGAGACAGCTGATATTCCGCGTATCATTACGGAAGCTGTCCATATCGCAACTACAGGTCGACCAGGCCCAGTTGTCATTGATCTACCTAAAGACGTATCTGCTTTAGAAACGGACTTCATCTATTCACCAGAAGTGAACCTACCAAGCTATCAACCGACTCTTGAGCCAAATGATATGCAAATCAAGAAAATCTTGAAGCAATTATCCAAGGCTAAAAAACCAGTCTTGCTAGCTGGTGGTGGGATTAGTTATGCTGAAGCTGCTGCGGAATTAAATGAATTTGCAGAACGCTATCAAATTCCAGTGGTAACCAGTCTTTTGGGACAAGGAACGATTGCAACGAGTCATCCACTCTTCCTTGGAATGGGAGGCATGCACGGGTCATTCGCAGCTAATATTGCCATGACGGAAGCGGACTTTATGATTAGTATTGGTTGTCGTTTCGATGACCGCTTGACGGGTAATCCTAAGACTTTCGCTAAGAATGCTAAGGTTGCCCATATTGACATTGACCCAGCCGAGATTGGCAAGATTATCAGTGCAGATATTCCTGTAGTTGGAGATGCTAAGAAGGCCTTGCAAATGTTGCTGGCCGAACCAACAGTTCATAACAATACTGAAAAATGGATTGAAAAAGTCACTAAAGACAAGAACCGCGTTCGTTCTTATGATAAGAAAGAGCGTGTGGTTCAACCGCAAGCAGTTATTGAACGCATTGGTGAATTGACGAATGGGGATGCCATTGTGGTCACAGACGTTGGTCAACACCAAATGTGGACAGCTCAGTATTATCCCTACCAAAACGAACGTCAGTTAGTGACTTCAGGTGGTTTGGGAACCATGGGATTCGGAATTCCAGCAGCAATCGGTGCTAAAATTGCTAACCCAGATAAGGAAGTAGTCTTGTTTGTTGGGGATGGCGGGTTCCAAATGACTAACCAGGAATTGGCTATTTTGAACATTTACAAGGTGCCAATCAAGGTGGTTATGCTGAACAACCACTCACTTGGAATGGTTCGCCAATGGCAGGAATCCTTCTATGAAGGTAGAACATCTGAGTCGGTCTTTGATACCCTTCCTGATTTCCAACTGATGGCACAAGCTTATGGTATTAAAAACTATAAGTTTGACAATCCTGAGACCTTGGCTCAAGACCTTGAAGTCATCACTGAGGATGTTCCTATGCTAATCGAGGTAGATATTTCTCGTAAGGAACAGGTGCTACCAATGGTACCAGCTGGTAAGAGTAATCATGAGATGTTGGGGGTGAAGTTCCATGCGTAGAATGTTAACAGCAAAACTACAAAATCGTTCAGGAGTCCTCAATCGCTTTACTGGCGTTCTGTCTCGTCGTCAGGTTAATATTGAAAGCATCTCTGTTGGAGCAACAGAAGATCCGAATGTATCGCGTATCACCATTATTATTGATGTTGCTTCACATGATGAGGTGGAGCAAATTATCAAACAGCTCAATCGTCAGATTGATGTGATTCGCATTCGAGATATTACAGACAAGCCTCATTTGGAGCGCGAAGTGATTCTGGTTAAGATGTCAGCACCAGCTGAGAAACGAGCTGAGATTCTAGCGATTATTCAACCTTTCCGTGCAACGGTGGTAGACGTAGCACCAAGCTCGATTACCATTCAGATGACAGGAAATGCTGAAAAGAGTGAAGCTCTATTGCGAGTCATTCGACCATACGGTATTCGCAATATCGCTCGTACGGGTGCAACTGGATTTACCCGCGATTAAAAATCCAACTTAAATTTGTTAAACCAGCCTAAAAGGCAATAAATAATAGAAAAGAGAGAAAAACTATGGCAGTTCAAATGGAATACGAAAAAGATGTTAAAGTAGCAGCACTTGACGGTAAAAAAATCGCCGTTATCGGTTATGGTTCACAAGGACATGCGCATGCTCAAAACTTGCGTGACTCAGGTCGTGACGTTATTATCGGTGTACGTCCAGGTAAATCTTTTGATAAAGCAAAAGAAGATGGATTTGACACTTACACAGTAGCAGAAGCTACTAAATTGGCTGACGTTATCATGATTTTGGCACCAGACGAAATCCAACAAGAACTTTACGAAGCAGAAATCGCTCCAAACTTGGAAGCTGGAAATGCCGTTGGATTTGCTCATGGTTTCAATATCCACTTTGAGTTTATCAAAGTTCCTGCAGATGTAGATGTCTTTATGTGTGCACCTAAAGGACCAGGACACTTGGTACGCCGTACTTATGAAGAAGGATTTGGCGTTCCAGCTCTTTATGCAGTTTACCAAGATGCAACAGGAAATGCGAAAAACATTGCTATGGACTGGTGTAAAGGTGTTGGAGCAGCTCGTGTAGGTCTTCTTGAAACAACATACAAAGAAGAAACTGAAGAAGATTTGTTTGGTGAACAAGCTGTACTTTGTGGTGGTTTGACTGCCCTTATCGAAGCAGGTTTCGAAGTCTTGACAGAAGCAGGTTACGCTCCAGAATTGGCTTACTTTGAAGTTCTTCACGAAATGAAATTGATCGTTGACTTGATCTACGAAGGTGGATTCAAGAAAATGCGTCAATCTATTTCAAATACTGCTGAGTACGGTGACTATGTATCAGGTCCACGTGTAATCACTGAACAAGTTAAAGAAAATATGAAAGCTGTCTTGGCAGACATCCAAAATGGTAAATTTGCAAATGACTTTGTAAATGACTATAAAGCTGGACGTCCAAAATTGACTGCTTACCGTGAACAAGCAGCTAACCTTGAAATTGAAAAAGTTGGTGCAGAATTGCGTAAAGCAATGCCATTCGTTGGTAAAAACGACGATGATGCATTCAAAATCTATAACTAATTGATAGAAATTAAGGTGAAGGCGAGTTGGGGGACTAACTCGCTTTTATAATCAATTCATCTCTTTTTAAAAGGATGGATTGCGATAAGTATGAAATAGTTTAGGAGAAAATGATGTTAAGTTCAAAAGATATCATCAAGGCTCATAAAGTCTTGAACGGTGTGGTTGTGAATACCCCACTGGATTATGACCATTATTTGTCGGAGAAGTATGGTGCTAAGATTTATTTGAAAAAGGAAAATGCCCAACGTGTTCGTTCTTTTAAAATTCGTGGTGCCTATTATGCCATTTCCCAGCTCAGCAAGGAAGAACGTGAGCGTGGGGTAGTCTGCGCTTCGGCGGGGAATCATGCGCAGGGAGTAGCCTATACCTGTAATGAAATGAAGATTCCTGCTACTATCTTTATGCCCATTACAACTCCGCAACAAAAGATTGGTCAGGTTCGCTTTTTTGGTGGGGAGTTCGTAACCATTAAACTAGTTGGAGATACCTTTGATGCTTCTGCTAAGGCAGCTCAAGAATTTACAGTTTCTGAAAATCGTACCTTTATTGATCCCTTTGATGATGCCCATGTTCAAGCAGGTCAAGGGACAGTTGCTTATGAGATTTTAGAAGAAGCTCGAAAAGAATCGATTGATTTTGATGCTGTCTTGGTTCCTGTTGGTGGTGGCGGTCTCATTGCTGGGGTTTCTACCTATATCAAGGAAACAAGTCCAGAAATTGAAGTCATTGGAGTAGAGGCTAATGGAGCGCGTTCCATGAAGGCGGCCTTTGAAGCTGGTGGGCCAGTCAAACTCAAAGAAATTGACAAATTTGCGGATGGGATTGCTGTACAAAAGGTAGGTCAATTGACCTATGAAGCAACTCGTCAACATGTTCAAACCTTAGTAGGTGTCGATGAGGGATTGATTTCTGAAACCTTGATTGACCTTTACTCTAAGCAAGGGATTGTTGCAGAACCTGCTGGAGCGGCTAGTATTGCTTCTTTAGAAGTTTTAGCTGAATATATCAAGGGGAAAACCATTTGTTGTATCATTTCTGGAGGAAATAATGATATCAACCGTATGCCAGAAATGGAAGAACGTGCCTTGATTTATGATGGGATCAAGCATTACTTTGTGGTCAATTTTCCACAGCGTCCAGGTGCTCTGCGTGAGTTTGTAAATGATATCCTGGGGCCAAATGATGATATCACACGTTTTGAGTATATCAAACGAGCTAGCAAGGGGACAGGGCCTGTATTAATTGGGATCGCTTTGGCAGATAAGCATGATTATGCAGGATTGATTCGTCGAATGGAAGGTTTTGATCCAGCTTATATTAACTTAAATGGTAATGAAACGCTCTATAATATGCTTGTCTGAGGACTAATAAAAAAATATCATATTATTTGCACAACTGATGTATAGGTGTTATAATGAGGGTGAAGAAAGGGGGCGATTCCTATGGACTTAGGAAATCTATCGTGCTATTTCTACTACAACTCACTATAGCACCTATTATTTTTGATTCTGTTTATATTGAGGCGACAGAATTACTTACTATATATAAGGAAATTTTTTGAAATCCCCAATTGTATATATCCCTAATTTGAACTTTCAATAAATATAATAGGAATCAGAAAAAATAATCAATGTTTGTGAGATGGTTGCTAGGTGAGTCGGCTGAAAAACTCGTGAGATAAACAATAGTGCTAGACATGAAACAGCTAGTGATACTGTTTTTAAATGACTAGCTGGAAAGCGGGTATGTAATCAGAAGGTGCAAGATTGGACAAAGTAAGTAGTACCGGTTGTAAAACGAATAAGATATAGATAAGGACAGGAAAGGAACCAAAGAAGGAGAAAGAAAAACGGAATGGTTTAGAGATAGTGTGGAGTGAAAGACTATCTTTAGTGGACTTGTTGATTTAAAAGGAATATATAGAATGAAATAGTAAATCCTGTCTATCCTATTGAGAAACTGGCATTCAGTATACATGAATATTTTTACAAGTTTAAAGTTTAATAATACAATTGTTTTTTAGGAGCATACTAATGGGTTATAGTAAGCAAAAACCTATATATTATCGGCTTTAAAAAGGAAGTAAGAAGATTCTGAATCATTTATTTTATTGAATATATGTTTTTTTATTGACAAAAGACATAAAAACGTATACAATAATATAACGTAAAGAAGAAAATAGGAGAAGAACATGGCTAAGTCAAACTTTGAAAAAGTAGAATCAGTTGTTGGCTGGGTTCGTGATAAGAAAATCACAGGCTACCGTATCTCTAAAGAAACGAATGCGCGTGAAATGTCTATCATTGCTCTAGCGCAGGGTCGTGCAAAAGTAAAAAATATTTCATTTGAAACAGCTCTAGGTTTAATTGATTTCTATGAAAAAAATCATGAAAAATTTGAAGATTAATCTTTGGATAATGGCGGATTCTTGAATAAGGTCTGCCTTTTCATTTTGATACTC